>NZ_JBEHVV010000009.1:0-61717 GCF_040227395.1 Coprococcus sp. RTP21428st1_C9_RTP21428_210409 | reverse complement strand
GATACGAAGAGCTTGGATGCGAAGCTGCGAAACAGACTGTGGATACTGGAAGCCAGAAGCTTTTGATGGGAAGTCAGAGTGGAATGACAGGAAGCCAGCGTTTTCAGTGGAATGGCAGCCGGATGAGACAGTTATTCGGTAGTCAGGGAGGCTTCAGATACCTGGCGGGAAGCCAGTATAGAATGATAGGAAGTCAGCGGTTCCGGTGGAATGGCAGTCAGATGAGACTGCTGTTTGGAAGTCAGGGAGGCTTCAGATACCTGGCGGGAAGCCAGTACAGAGTGTTTGGCAGCCAGCGTATGTTGTTGGGTAGCCAGAGAATATTGTCAGGCAGCCAATATAGAATATTTGGAAGTCAGCGGATAAAAAATATGCCGATGGTGCTTGAAAGTGACACACAGCAGCCACAGGACAGTATGGATTCAATCAGAACAAGCCAGGAGCTGATGGTTGAGTTCCCTCAGGAGTGGCAGCTTATCAACAGAAGCAGAAGACCGACCAGCCGGATTGGTGGCAATGCTAAGTTTGGATATGGACTGGATCTGATCTAGTACATGACCGGATCTTGGAGGATATATGAAGGATATAGAGGGATTCCACATATTGTGGACTGCTCCTTATTTTGAGAAAAGTAAAGATGACACTTACAGCATGCAGGATTATGAGCTTTTGACCATGATCCTGTCTGCTCTTATGTGGAGAAAAATGAATGGCCCTATCACACTTTACGGTGATGCAAGGGCCATTGATTATGTTGAGGGACAGGGATTGTCGCATATATGGAATGGCGGTATAAAAGAGATACAGGTTCCTGACAGCATATCCCCGGGAGTGTTCTGGGCTGCGGGCAAGCTGTATGCGCTTAAGGCGGCGCATATGCCGGCGGTCATGGTGGATCTGGACCTTATAGTGTGGAAGAATATAGGGGAATACATAGCGGGGACGGATATTTGTGCAATACACAGAGAAGGAATATATCCGGATGTATATCCCGGCAGGGACTTCTTCAATATGGACAGTTCGTACAGCTTTGATCCCCTGTGGAGCTGGGATGTTCCGCCGGTAAATACCTGTATGCTATATATGGCTAAGGAGCAATTTAAGAACTATTATGTGGACAGCTCCATACAATTTATGGAGAATTGTAGGGAGACTGAGGAAAATCTGTGCCACATGGTATTTGCGGAGCAGAGACTGCTTGCGATGTGTGCTGCGAGAAAGGGAAAGATCATTGCTTCATTTTTTCCTGAGGCGGCGGATATAGAGAGACAGGATGTGTTCACACATTTGTGGGGATATAAGAATATTCTGAAGTTTAACTATGGGAAAAGGGTTGAGTTTAACGGACGTCTCTGCGAGCGGATAGAGCGGGAGTTTCCGGAAGAGGCGGATGTTATAAGGGAGTTACATGTTTGTAGATAAAGTGCTGAAGAAGATACCCAGGGAGATATACATATATATACTGTGGGGAATTGTCGTGGGAGCGGTAAATCTTGGCTCCGCCTGGATATTTATGTACAAATGCGGGATAGAACCTGTCAGGGCCAACTTCCTGGCATGGATACTGTACAATTTTGTGTCATTCATAACAAATAGAAAATCGGTGTTCCACACTGTCGCAGAGACTGCGTGGGAGTTCATAAAAGAACTGGTGTCATTCTACGTGAGCAGGGTGTTCACACTGGTGGTGGAGGAGGGCCTGATTTATATACTGGTTGACAGGCTTCACCTGTGGGCGATGGGCATAAAGACGTTCACATCAGTGCTGGTGATATTCCTCAATTATTATATAAGCAAGAAGTTTATATTCAGAAAGATAAAGGAAAAACTGTAAGAGATATGTATAAATGCGAATGTTTATCGAAATTTTATAGAAAAACATGGACACAATTACTTCCAAACATTTGACAGTTGGAGTATAATTGAATGGTTAAATATGTATAAAAAGCAGAATAAGTAATGCAAGGAGATAAGTATGAAGAAGAGAGTAGTAATAACAGGCATAGGAGCCATAACTCCAGTCGGCAATACAGTTGACGAGTATTGGGATTCACTTAAGGAAGGGAAGCATGGCTTCGGACCTATTACACAGTTTGACGCTTCAGCATACAAGTGCAAGCTTGTCGGCGAGGTTAAGAACTTTGTAGCAAAGGACTACATTGATCCAAAGTCTGCAAGACGTATGGCTAGATTCACACAGTTTGCTGTGAAGGCAACCCAGGAGGCTATGGCAGATTCAGGACTTGATATGACAAAGGAAGATGCTTACAGAGTTGGTACATGTATTGGTTCAGGTGTTGGTTCACTTCAGGAGCTTGAGAACGCATATGGAACCATACTTACAAAGGGACCACTTCGTGTAAGTCCATTCGTAGTTCCTATGATGATCAGCAACATCGCAGCAGGTAACGTTGCGATCCAGTTTGGTCTCAAGGGCAAGAGTATAGATGTTGTAACAGCATGTGCTTCAGGAACAAACAGTATCGGTGAGGCATTCAGAACGATCCAGTACGGAGACACTGATGTCATGGTAGCCGGCGGATGTGAGGCAGCAGTTACACCTATCGGTATATCAACATTTGATTCACTTACAGCACTTACATCATCAACAGATCCAGACAGATGTTCTATTCCATTTGATAAGGACAGAAGCGGATTCGTTCTCGGTGAGGGTGCAGGTATTGTTATTCTTGAGGAGCTTGAGCACGCAAAGGCAAGAGGTGCAAAGATCTACGCAGAGCTTTCAGGTTACGGATGTTCAAGTGATGCACACCACATCACAGCACCTGAGGAGTCAGGTGAGGGACCAGCAGTTGCCATGACCAATGCGGTTAAGGATGCAGGACTTCCACTTGATGCGGTTCAGTACATCAATGCTCATGGTACAAGCACACATCTGAACGATCTTGTTGAGACACGTGCTATCAAGAAGGCATTTGGCGATCACGCAAAGGACATCAAGATCAATTCAACAAAGTCTATGACAGGACATCTTCTCGGTGCAGCAGGAGCCATCGAGTGTATTGCCTGTGTCAAGAGTATAGAGGAAGGTTATATCCACAGAACAAGAGGCCTTGTGGAGAGCGAGGAGGAGCTTGATCTGGATTATTGTAAGGAGCCATGCGAGATGGACGTTGATGTTGCGATCAGCAACTCACTTGGATTTGGCGGACACAATGCATGTATCGTCTTACAGAAGTATAAGGAGCAGTAAATATTATGTTATTTATCAAAAAAAAGGCAAAGGATGCCGAGATAATTGCAGCAAAGGCTGCAGAGGAGGCAAAGGCTGCTGAGGGAATTCAGGAAGCACCAAAGGTGGAGCTTGTAAAGTGCCCTAAGTGCGGAAGAGAAGTTGAGAAGGAAAGAGTGAAGAACGCAAAGTACATTTGTTATGAGTGCGGTTCTTACTTCAGAGTTAAGACCAAGAACAGAATAAGAATGGTCACAGATCCAAAGTCATTTGAGCCATGGTTTGAGGATATGCCAAGCTCAAATCCTCTTGGAACAGAGGGCTATGAGGATAAGGTTGCGGCTGCACAGGCCAAGACAAACCTCAAGGAGGCTGTTACTATAGGAAAGGCAACCATCAATGGTGAGCCTGCTGTAGTTGGTGTATGTGATGCAAGATTCCTCATGAGCAGCATGGGATATGTTGTGGGTGAGAAGATTGCCAGAGCTGTCGAGAAGGCTACAGAGGAGAAGCTTCCGGTATTCATGTTCTGCTGTTCAGGCGGTGCACGTATGCAGGAGGGAATCATTTCTCTGATGCAGATGGCCAAGACATCCGCTGCATTCAAGAAACATTCTGATGCAGGACTTCTGTATGTATCTATTCTTACAGATCCTACAACAGGTGGTGTTACAGCCAGCTTTGCAATGCTTGGAGATATTATCCTTGGAGAGCCAGGTGCGCTCGTAGGATTTGCAGGACCACGAGTTATCAAGCAGACTATTGGTCAGGAGCTTCCAGAGGGCTTCCAGAGATCAGAGTTCCTTGTTGAGCATGGTATCATAGATGGCATAATCACAAGAGACAAGATGAAGGACACAATGTATGATCTCATCGTCACACATAAGCAGAGACAGGGCTATGCTAACTTTGACAGTGCTGTTGAAGATGAGAAATTTGACATAAGCGAGATCCTCAAGGAGAGACTCAAGGATGACGAGCCTAAGACTCCGTGGGAGAAGCTCAGAGGTGCTCGTCAGATGAGCAGACCTTCAGGTTTCGACTATGTGAAGTATATATGCGATGATTTCCGTGAGATCCACGGAGATAGAACCATGAATGATGACAGAGCCATTGTGGGTGGTATCGGTCATATAGATGGACAGCCTGTAACAGTTATATCACAGGTCAAGGGAGCTTCCATGGCAGAGTGCATGGAGAGAAACTTTGGTATGCCTCTTCCTGATGGCTACAGAAAGGCTCTTCGTCTGATGAAGCAGGCTGAGAAGTTCGGCAGACCTATCATTACATTTGTAAATACACCGGGTGCGTTCTGTGGACTTGAGGCTGAGGAGCGAGGAATGGGTGAAGCCATAGCGAGAAATCTCTATGAGATGTCATCACTCAAGGTTCCTGTACTCTGTATCCTTATCGGAGAAGGCGGAAGCGGTGGAGCACTTGCCCTTGCAGTCGGCAATGAGGTATGGATGCTTGAGAATGCGACATACTCAATCCTTTCACCTGAGGGATATGCGTCTATCCTCTGGAAGGACAGCAACAGAGCTGAGGAGGCTGCAGAAGTTATGCAGATTACAGCGCAGGATCTCAAGAGACTGAACGTTATCGAGCAGGTCGTACCTGAGTACGGCGGAGCAGATGAGCAGTCAGTTCCATATATAGGCAAGTACCTTAAGATGAACATTAAGGAATTCCTCAAGAAGTATTCAGACAAGACTCCTGAGGAGATCGCACAGGACAGATACGACAGATTCAGAAATCTGTAGATCACAGATATACTATAGATGAAAGGCATTTCTCAAGTGAGAAATTTATCTCACGGGGAATGCCTTTTATTCATGCATATGTTGAAGTGATGGTGTTTTTTTGGTAAACTTTATGTATATGGCTGAAGATACAGCTTGAATTGGAGGAGCGTTTATGAAGAAACAGATAAAGGTTACTTTGATAGTTATCGTGGCCGCCATCATTGCGGCAGCAATCATATGGTACGTGATGTACCTGCGGGGCAAGGAGCAGGATCTGCTGACACCTGTGGGAACACGTGCAGAATTTATCGGTGATACAGACAAATATCCTACCATGCTTACAGCGAAGGGGACTCAGATCCTGAATGCAGACGGAGAACAGGTTGTTCTCAAGGGTGTGATGGTTCCAGAGTCGCGCAGTCTGTATGAGGAGAAGAAGTTTAATGAGGATTTCTACAAGGATGTATTTGCCAAGGGTGGTAATGCCATAAGGGTGCCAATAAGCCCTGTGGAGTACAAGAATGACGATTACTATATGTGGAGATATCTTGACCGCATAGTTACCTGGGCCGGAGAGAACGATAACTATGTTATTCTCGACTGGGATTATACAGGTAACCCGATAGATGGTTCCGGGGATGAGATGCCGGATCTCGACGAGAATCCGCTGGATTATTCTGCTGAATTCTGGAAGAACATTGCGGATTATTTCAAGAACACTCCAAATGTTATATTTGAGATATACAATGAGCCGGTTGGCATGAGTGATTCAGAGTGGAAGAGATGCGCGGAGAGCCTTATAGGAGTTATAAGGGATGCCGGCGCAAAGCAGCTTATAATCGTTGGAAGTCCGGATTACTGTTATGATCTCGGATGGCTTGACGAGCTCGGCGTGAAGAATGACAATACTGCGTTCTCTGTTCATGTTTACCCGGACAAGGTGTTCTGGCAGAAGTTCCTGTCGGGCTATGTGACAAGTTATCCTCTTATAGTGACAGAGTGGGGATATGCAGACGATGATGTCGAGGTCAAGAATGAGAAGCTGAAGGGCACCAGAAATGTATTTGGAATAAAATTTACCAGATATCTGGAAAAGCATGATATAGGATGGATTGCAGTTGGATATGACGATACGGTGGAGCCATCCATGTTTACTAAGGGATATAAGAAACTCACAAAATGGGGCGAGTATGTGACTGAGCTGCTTGGAGACAAGGAAGAATAAAGAGAATAACGGATAAAAGGGAGAAAATATATAATGGCAATCAGAATATTAGGAACAGGAAGCTACCTTGCGGAGAAAGAGGTATCAAATGATGAGCTTGCAAAGTATGTTGATACATCTGATGAGTGGATATCTTCAAGAACAGGTATAAAGAACAGAAGAATAGCTGTTAAGGAGACAACGACGAGCATGGCTGCTGAGGCTGCTGAGAGAGCACTTGAGATGGCAGGGAAGTCCGCAGAGAATGTGGAGCTTATAGTGCTTGCCACAGTCACTCCGGATTATTACACACCAAGCGGGGCGTGTCAGGTTCAGGCGGCTATAGGTGCGGATAAGGCGATTGCGTTTGATGTGAATGCGGCATGCTCGGGCTTTGTATTTGCCCTCAATGTTGCAAAGATGTATATAGAGACAGGGTTTGTGAAGAATGCTCTTGTAATAGGTTCGGAGACGCTGTCAAAGATACTTGACTGGAATGACAGAGGTACATGCGTATTGTTTGGAGATGGCGCAGGTGCCGCTTATATAGAGGAGTCTGACAAGGGAATCATAAGCATTGTCCAGGGTTCAATCGGCAAGAAGGGTATGGTGCTAAACTGCGAGAGCAGAAAGACCAACAATATATTTGTAAAAGATGAGATCAATCATGACTATCTGTATATGGATGGACAGGAGGTGTACAAGTTTGCGGTGAGACAGTGTCCTAAGTGCCTCCAGGAGGCTCTTGACAAGGCTGGAATGACCGTTGACGATGTGGATTACTTCGTACTCCACCAGGCAAATGTAAGAATTATTGAATCTGTTGCCAAGAGACTTAAGGCACCGCTTGAGAAGTTCCCTACGACTCTCGACTACACAGGAAATATGTCTGCGGCGAGTGTACCTGTACTTCTCGACCAGCTCGTGAGGGAGCACGGGCTGAAGCGCGGCGACAAGATCGCCATGTCGGCATTCGGCGCAGGGCTCACATACGGCGCTGTGGTTATGGAGTGGTAGAGGCTTTAACACCTGTAATTTTTGAGGGCGGAACGGAGCTCCTTGTAGTTTGGGAGTACTTTTTCTACCTCGGCCCAGAAAAGTGCGGAGTGGTTCATCTGCTTTCTGTGACACAGCTCGTGGACTACCACGTAGTCTATGATTTCGGGAGTGGTGTTCATCAGTGCACAGTTGAAATTCAGGTTACCGGAGGAGCTGCAGCTTCCCCAGCGAGTCTTCTGATGCCTGATGGTGATCCTTCCGTAGGTCACGCCTATTATCTGAGCAAAATGTTCTACACGTGAAGGAATATATATCCGAGCCTGTTCTGACAATGCCTTTATATCGGCATCTGTCAGGGCAGTGCTTGGATTTTTTTCGTCTGACATATTGGAAATTCTTTTCTGCATGATTTCCAGATGGCTGCGGATCCAGTTTTGTCTGGAATCCACAAAGCTTTGGATCTGACTGTCGGTCATTCTGAGGGGCGCACGAACCTTTATGTTGAGGTCTCTGTCTATCTCGATACAGATAGATTTGCGCCTGCTCCTGACGACAGAATATTCGAATTTATCAGAATTGTTCATGGCATATTACCTGTCTTTGATAGGTACGTAGTCCTTAGGCTCTACAAGACTTGGATAAGCCGGACGCATTATCTTGTAGCTGTTGATCAGCTCCTCCATACGATGCGCACTCCATCCAACCACTCGGCCAATGGCAAATAGTGGTGTGTAGAGGGCGTAAGGGATCTTGAGCATCTTGTATAACAATCCGCAATAGTAATCTATGTTGATGCACACACCCTTGTAGATCTTGCGCTCCTCGGCAATGACCTCAGGTGCGATGCGCTCTATGAGCTCGTATAATTTGAATTCGTCCTTCTCGTGCTTCTCCTCGGCGAGCTTTTCTACATACTCCTTGATAATGACAGCTCTTGGATCTGACAGAGAGTATACAGGCTGGCCCATTCCGTATACCACGCCCGATTTGTCAAATGCTTCGCCGCGCACGATCTTCCTGATGTACTCACGGATCTGCTCCTCGTCCGTAACATCCTCGACATTGCAGTGTATGTTCTTCATCATCTCCATGACCTTGAGGTCTCCACCGCCGTTGAGCGGTCCCTTGAGTGAGCAGAGTGCTGCTGCGACTGTGGCATATGTATCTGAGCCGGATGATGTGACAACACGTGTTGTAAACGTAGAGTTGCTTCCGCCTCCGTGTTCCATGTGGAGAACAAGGGCAAGATCGAGAACCTTTGCCTCAAGCTGTGTGTACTTTCTGTCTGAACGGAGCATGCTCAGGATATTCTCCGCAAATGAAAGCTCAGGATCCGGCTTGTGTATATAACAGCTCTTGCCAAGCTCATAATGTCTGTATCCCTGGAAAGAATATACAGCGAGTCTTGGGAATACACTTATTATCATAAGACACTGCTGAAGAACGTTGTCCAGAGATATATCCGTCTCAGACTTATCGTATGATCCGAGGGCAAGGATACTCTTGGTCATATTTGAAATGATATCCTTGGTAGGGTTCTTCATTATGACATCTTGTATAAAGTTGTGTGGAAGGTCGTATGCAAGGTTGAGGACCTGTTTGAACTTGGCAAGCTCATTCTCGTCCGGAAGCTTTCCAAACAGTAACAGATATGTACACTCCTCGAAACCGAATCGTCCTTCCTTTGTAAATCCGTCTATCAACTGGCGGATCTCGTAACCTCTGTAATATAATTCACCGTCAGTAGGAGTATGCTTTCCGTCCTCCATTGTATACGCCCGGCTTAGTGAAATGTTGGTGATGCCGGCATTTATTCCTATTCCATTCAGATCACGAAGTCCACGCTTTACGCCGTATTCCTCGTAGAGGTTGTTATCTATGGTATCGTTCTCAATACAGAGACCAAGACGCTCCTTCGTAAATGAACTAAGATTATTGATTGACATATATAATACTCCTTTCAGGTAAGTCTTCATTGAATTATCTCACTTATTTACAACTATTGCAATCCGAAATGATTGTATGGGTGTAAAATATTATGTATAATGTACTGAGAATAAAGTTAAGACAAATGTTTTAGGAGGTAATATAAATTGGCAGACAGACAGGATATGGGGCAGAATAAAGGGAGCGCAGGAGCTCATAAGGGAACTGTGAGCCGTGCAACAACGAGCAGTGTGAAAAAGACACAGCCGGGCAAGGGAGTAGCGTCAGGCAGTCGGTCAGCATCAGGCAGCCGTCCTGTGTCGGGAAATCGTCCGGCATCGGGCAGCCACTTATCATCGGCGAGTCGTCCGAAAAGTGCAACTGCGCAGGACAAAAGGCGCACAAGTACGGGACGTCCACTTGAAAAGTCGGTGAAGTCCGTGTCTTCAGGAAGCAAGACCAGGAGACCGGCGAATAGCAGATCGTCAACAGGTTCCGGTAAAAAATCCGCGCAGAGCAGAAATAAAAAGAAGCGATATGAGCTGAATACGAAAATGATGGCCGTGGCGGCTCTGGTGGTTGGAATAGTGCTTGCACTTGTGATCACGATGATCATGAGATCCAGCATGCTCAGGGTCAAGCAGATCCAGACGGATTATAATATGGGTGATATATTTGATATAACAAACTATATTGAGCCGGACAGCAATGATGCCAGGCTGGAATATGACAACTCAGAATTTGCACCGGATAAGCTTGGTAAGTACACCATCAAATATAAGATCAGACGTGGAAAGTTAAGCAAGACAAAAAAGGCTGTGATAAATGTTGTTGACGAGGTAAATCCATACATAGACGGCCCGGACGAGATAGACGTTTCTATGGGAACGGATATAAACTGGAGTGATTATTACAATGTCACAGATGAGGATCCGGATGTGCAGGATTCGCTTAAAGCTTCTCAGGATGTGGACACAAGCAAGGAGAGAACCGTAACAGTGACTCTCACAGCGGAGGACTGGGCAGGCAACAAGGCGTCCAGACAGATCACCGTAAATGTACTCAAGAGTAACTTTGATGAGTAGGGTGTGAACGAAATAAAATATCTTGAAAAATGACAGAAAAAAGCTCAATGCTGACGGGGATGAAATCCGAAAGCATTGAGCTTTTTGATTTTAGTATTTTATGAGATAGGCGGCTTTCTCAGCTCTGCATCTAGCTCTGAGTTGTCAACCACTGTTGTCTTGGTCTTTTTAACCTTTTCCTTTTTCTTCTTCGATCTGCTCTTGTGTATGTTCTTGATGAGCATTACCACCAGAAGCAGGATAAGACCTATGCTTATGAGGACTACGGATAAACCGTATTTGTCCAGTATCTTGTCGATTATGTTGTAGCTTGACTTCTCCCACAGTCCATCCGCTTCAAGATCTGCCTGAACCTTTGAGAGGCAGTACTTTGTTCCGGTACACTTTGGTATACCCGGAAGTCTTGATGTGATGGCTGTAAGGTTGCTTGCCTGTTCGTCGGTTACATTGAAGTATGTATATGACAATGCCTCCTTACCTGTTGTGGTTATAGGATCGTCCAGACCGAGATTGATGAGATACCACTCTCCGCCGAGATAAACGGCATTCCATGCACAGTTGTTGATGTAACTCTCTTCTTTGAGCTGCTTCTGTGTGTCCATCGAGTCGTCCAGAAGATCTGAATTCTGTCCCTCAATGTACAGACATGGCACACCGACGTAATCCATAATGGCCTTGAAAGCCTTTGCATATCCGTAGGTGACTGCCGACTGATACTTGGAGTTGAACACGCCGTCTGCGGTGTATGCGTATATGTTGTCCTTGCTCTTAGATGTTGCATCTGAGGCATAATAAACTTTGTTGATGATCGAATTATGTATGAGATATACCTTCTCGTAATCCTTTGCGCTCTCATCCAGAGAAGCTGCATAATTCTTGACGGTCAGGTCAAAGTTGTTCTTGTATATGGAACGTGTATCTCCGTTGGCATACAGTGAATAGCACTCGATGGTGAGAGCTGTATATCTGAGTTCTCCCGAGGATTCCTGCTTGCACTGATAGCTGTCGGACATCCAGAAATACTCAGGATGATCGGCGAGCACAGCGTTGACGATCTGATCCATTCCATCGTTGCCGATAACTTCCCAGTCTTTGTTGCTGACCGACAATGTAAATGCTGTGTAATATCCGCCGTCCTGATAAGAAGCATTGGATGTCGACTCGTTGAATTCCTGAGCTGCATCGTTGATCTGTTTGTAGACGGTTCTGTACGCACTGTTGTCAAACTGGTCATAGAAATAAGTTCTGCCATCTATGGTATCGGTTTTGTTACTGCTGTCCGTATCATCTGTATCCGCCGCCTTTGCGACATATGGAGAAGATGATAATATCATGGTAAGCGTAAGCAGCAGTACAAGAAATTTTTTCTTCATAACTGGAACACACTCCTTCTTTTGCTTATGCAAAGCCCCTTTATATACTTCTTTCAATAATAACACATTATGGTTATTATTGAAAGAGAAAATGGGTTAAAGCGGTTGGATTTTGCTTCGCATATGTGTATAATAGTAAAAACCTGATGGTTAACGGATGGAAGGAGGAAACACATGGCTTCCAGTTGCGATATGTGTGCACACTATGTGTACGATGAAGAAGATGATTTTTATGAGTGCCTGGTGAATATGGATGAGGATGACTTTGCCAGATTTGTGGCAAGAGGCTACGACAATTGTCCGTATTTTCAGTTGGATGATGAATACAGGATAGTGAGACATCAGATGTGACGATTGAAGAAAAACGGGAGATGTGCAGCAGCGCGTCTCCCGTTTTTCTGGCAAATGATCAATGTGATCAGTTCTTTTCAAATGACTCCGCCAGCTCCGTGAGATACACATACCTCTCCAGAAGCTGATCCAGCTCTGATTCAAGCTGTTCCTTTTTCTGCGTGAGTTCGTTAAGCTTCACGAAATCTGACACAGAGTTGTTGATATCGGTCTCCGTCTGCTCTATCTCAGCTTCTTTCCGGGCGATGGTGTCCTCTATGGTGTCATATTCCCTCTGCTCATTGAAGGAGAACTTTTTCTTCACGGATGGATTCTGCGTTTTCTTTTTCTGGGCAGGTTCCTTGTCCGCTGTGCTGACACGCTCCGGCTTTGTCTGGGTATTTGCCCCTGCCGATGCGCTGTTGGCAAATGAACCGTGGGTCAGATAATAATCGGTATAACCGCCCTCAAACTGTGAGATCCCGCCGCAGCCGTCAAACACCAGAAGCTTTCTTATGACTCTGTCCAGAAAGTATCTGTCGTGTGATACGACTATCAATATGCCCTGGAAGGAATCGAGATAGTCCTCAAGTATACACAGTGTGGAAATGTCCAGATCGTTGGTCGGCTCGTCAAGGATCAGTACATTTGGCGATGATACGAGAACCTTCAACAAATACAGTCTTCGCTTCTCGCCTCCTGAGAGCTTCTCTATGCGCTGGTGCTGCAGAGTGCCGTCAAATAAAAATCTCTCACACATGGTGGATGCTGACATGAGACCTTCGGCGGTCTGGATATACTCTGCGGTTTCTTTGACGTAGTCGAGTACCTTCATGTTGGGATCCAAGGCTTCATTTTCCTGAGAGAAATATCCTATCCTTACGGTGTCTCCGATCTCTATGGTTCCGCTGTCCGGCTTGGTGACACCGGTTATGAGCTTCATGAGCGTTGTCTTGCCACAGCCGTTTGGGCCAACAACACCTATCCTGTCAGTCCTCAGGAAGTTGTATGAGAAGTCCGTTATGACCGGACTTGGTCTGCCCGGCCAGGTCTTGGCTATATGGGAGAGCTCTATTGTTTTGTTTCCCAGCCGGCTCGCGATTGAGCTCATGGTAACCGACTGAGTTTCCTTTATAAGCTCCTCACTTGCAAGCTTCTCATATCTCTGGATATGGGCTTTCTGCTTTGTGCTTCTGGCTCTAGCACCTCTCTGCATCCATGCGATCTCCTTGCGCAGGATATTCTGATGTTTGTTCTGAGTGGCAAGTGCGATGCTCTCACGCTCTGCCTTCAGCATGAGATAGCCTTCGTAGTTGGTATTGTAGCTGTAGGTTTTGCCTTTGTCGATCTCTACTATGCGGTTGCACACCTTGTCAAGAAAGTATCTGTCGTGGGTGACCATGACCAGAGCGCCCTTGTAGTTGTTAAGGTAATCCTCCAGATATTCTGTCATATCGTTGTCGAGGTGGTTGGTGGGCTCGTCCAGAACAAGAATGTCACATCTTGACAGCAGTGCCGCAGCCAGAGCGACCTTTTTTCGCTGACCTCCTGAAAGTGTGCTCACCATGAGGCTGGTGTCGTCAAATCCGAGACGGTGAAGAAATGCCTTGGCATCACCCTCTATGCTCCATTTGTTCTCCTCGTCGACATTTGCAGTGATGACATAGTCGTATATGCTGACCTTCTCTGCGAAGTCGGGGGTCTGTGGAAGATATTTTATGACCACGTTGTTTCCCTTTGACAACTGTCCTGAATCACATTCGTCTATGCCGGCTATGATCTTGAGGAGTGTTGATTTACCCGTGCCGTTTACGCCTATGACACCGATCTTTTCTCCTGAATTTACTGAAAAGTCTGCGTCATCGAACAGAATCTTGTCAGTGTATGCTTTTGAAAATCCTTTTATTGTAAGTAGGTTCATATATGTTCTTATGGGGCTTTGTGCCCGCCCTTTCGTCAAAATGAGCCGTGAAAACGGCTTTGCATGTAAGTATTATTGTAATTGGGGAGAATTGACGAGTCAAGAAGCATATCATAATAGAAATACCATTTGAGAATAATTAAAAATAGACGAAAATATATAAGACAATGATCTCCACCCGACAGTATATTTGTAAAAAAACATTCCTGAATTTATACAACATGACTAAAAAATAACCTGAAAAGGCGCTTTAGGTTAATAAAAACAAGCCATTTGCACAAATTGGTTTACAAAATTACAATTTTGTAATTTGCAAATTATTCCAAAAAGTAGTATAAATTGAACATTGATTACGGACAGGAATGGAGGTAATTATCATGGAATCAACAAATATCAGGGTTAAGCTCAATTCAGTAGAGCAGGTAAGACAGTTTGTAGAGACAATGAGAAAATATGATGGAGACGTTGATGTATATTCATCCAACAGGAATTATCTTGTAGATGGCAAATCAATACTGGGAGTTTTTAGTCTTGGACTTGATCAGGAACTCACAGTAAAGTTCTATAACGGAGCGACAGAGTCGTTTATAAATACATTACAGCCATTTATGCTGGCTGCATAAGGAGTATTTATTACAATAATTTTCATAGCTAATTCGTGGTCTGTATGCATTGACACATTCGTTGATGGAGTGTTAGAATGTCCTTATAAATATTAAGAGATATTAGGGGGCGCAGCCAATGCAGATTACAGAGATGAAAGCTAAAGTTAACACTATGGATGACATCAAGAAGTTTGTTGCATACCTGAATCAGTTTCCAAATGATGTTGACGTTTCATCAGCTCAGTACGTCGTAGATGGAAAGTCAATCTTAGGTGTGTTCAGTTTAAATCTTGAGAAGCCACTTACAGTGAAATTTCATGGAGAAGTTGCACCAGAGCTTCAGGCAAAGCTTGATGAGTTTAAGTGCTAATTCTATAGGATACATAAGAAAGCTTAGAAAAGCAGGCTGCAGATTTTCTGCAAGCCTGCTTTTCCTATGCTGTGAGACAAGTGTCAGGAGGGATGATTATGATATACGAAGCGGATCAGGGGTTGGAATACCATATAAAGGTAAATGAGGATATGATAGGCCAGTATGTTATCATGCCGGGGGATCCTAAGAGATGTAAGGCGATAGCAGCGTATCTCGAAGATGCGGAGCTGGTGGCGGACAGCAGGGAATTTGTCACGTATACAGGCTATCTGGATGGAGAGAAGGTCAGTGTCACGTCCACAGGTATAGGCGGCCCGTCGGCGGCCATAGCCATGCAGGAGCTGGTGCACGCCGGTGCCCACACTTTTATCAGGGTTGGAACCTGTGGCGGTATGCAGACTGAGATCGTCGGCGGAGACGTGGTGATCGCCACGGGAGCTGTCAGGATGGAGGGCACGTCAAGAGAGTATGCGCCTATAGAGTACCCTGCGGTTGCGGATATAGATGTGGTGAATGCGCTCAGAGAGTCAGCAGGAGCACTTGGAGTGACGGCACACACAGGTGTGGTTCAGAGCAAGGACTCATTTTATGGACAGCATTCGCCGGGAATCATGCCGGTTGGATATGAGCTTATGAACAAATGGGAAGCGTGGAAGAAGATGGGCTGCAAGGCCTCTGAGATGGAATCTGCTGCATTGTTCATAGTTGGAGCGTTCCTGCGGGTCAGGGTCGGTGCGTGCTTCCTTGTGGTGGCGAATCAGGAGAGGGCTGCAGCCGGTCTCCCGAATCCTGAGGTACACGACACCGATAAAGCCATACGTGTGGCTATTGAAGCTGTGAAGAAGCTTATCAGAACTTGAATACACGACCTATGTCTGTCTTGTAGCTTTCAAGATAGTCAAGGATCTCATCTGAATTATCCATGACGGTATATATCTCGTTGGTCGCAGGCGTCATAAAGCCTTTGTCCGACGTCTCTTTGAGCATGGACAGAAGATGATCGTAGAATCCGTTCTGATTGAAAATTACGATTGCTTTGCCGTGGCGTCCGAGCTGCTTGAGCGTGAGGATCTCAAAGAATTCCTCGAGAGTGCCAATTCCGCCGGGCGTTACGATGAAAGCGTCTGCCTTATCTTCCATGATCTGTTTGCGCTCTCTCATGGTCTCAGTGGTTATCAGCTCGGAGACATTCTCAAACAGTATTCCGTCAACATTAAAGAATGAAGGAGTGACGCCTATTATGGTGCCATTTTCCTCGTATACACCCCTTGCCACTGCGCCCATGAGCCCATTTGCTCCAGCGCCGTACACAAGAGTGTGGCCTCTTTTGGCGATTTCCCTTCCTAAATATTCTGTTTCTTCTATATAAGATCTGTCAATGTCGTTGCTTGACGCGCCGTATACACATATATTCATAAAAACCTCCAATGTGACAATGCCAGGTATTCCTGAACTGCCGAAAAACCATTTATTAAACAGTATATAGAAGTAAATGATAATTTGGAAGAAATTATTTATAAAATAATGTAAAATCGCAAAAAAATGCGGAGCAGCCATAGGACTGCCCCGCAAAGGGAAAACATGAAAAGAATGATATGAGATTACAGAAGCTCAACAACTTTGCCCAGAACTGCGATCTCTTTTTCTTTTGCACCCATAAGGTACTTCTCAAATCTGTCCATACAGTCAACCTTGCCTGTGATGGAAGTCTTGATGAGAAGGTTTCTGGCGGTGAGCATGGTGTTCTCAACCTCCATATAATCATTCAGGATATCACCGTTGAATTCGATATATCCGTGATCCATCATGTACTTGAGTCTCTCCATCATGAGAACCTTGTGGTCATACAGGATGTGAAGAGCACGTATATCAAAGTCTGGATCCTCTGCTGAAAGCTGCTTGCCGATCTGCTTCAGAACCGCATCGTAGACATCAACCCCAAATACTGTGTCCTTAAAACGATTCCTCATCATACGGAAGTGATTCTTGGTATCCTTTGACTCAAGGTACTCGATGATGGTATCCTTGATATACTGTGTGTCGAGTTCGTAGTATGTATCAGCCAGATTCTTCTGGATCACGTATATTCCACGGCGTCCCTTGTAGTCGTCCTTGAAAATATGATCCTCCTGGGCTGTGATTGTGTCGTAGCCGTTTCTCACATCTGAGTATGATACTTTTGAGTAGGAATAATGCTCGCCAAATGTGAAATCTCCAACATAGAACTGCTGCTCCTCGTCGTCATATCCGTAGATGAAGAGCTCGTGTGGGAATTTGTAGTCGGCACCGGAATCGCAGAGGATCTTAGCCTCGTCAAATACTCCGTATACATATCCGCCCAGATTGATGGTCTTCTTGATGAAAGTGAGAATATCTCCGCAGTAGCTCTCCACCTGCTCCTTTGTCATGAGAGAGAAGAGAAGATAAGGACATTCCTTAAGTGAACTGCTTCCCGGCATCATATCTGCAAGAAGCATCTCATCTCCTGTGAAGATCTCTTCGATGTTGTAACATCTTAACTGTATATAATTGCTGAATATCCAATTCTTGGCTTTCTCGTCGTCCCCTATGATCGAGAAAAGTGTGGCATGCCACTGCCAGGATGTTATCATTGGATAGCTTATTGGCAAAATCTTTTTGCTCATGTGCTTATTACCTCCATTTCATATTAAGATTACGTGATGTTAGCTGACCTTGGCTGCTACAGCCTTGACTACATCGTTCATGTCATAGTAGAGGCCAAGTGCAAGCTCAGAATCATCAAATTCAATGTTAAAAGCCTGCTCAAGTCCGACGATGAACTGAATGATGGAAACGGAATTCACGCCATATTCGGTGGTGAGTTCTGCAGTCATGTCCAGCTTGCCCGCATCTATGTCTGGAAGAATATCAGAAAAAACCTCCAATACTTTTTTTGTTAATGTGTCTTTGTCCATTTCAAACCTCCCATTCGTTTTGATATGTTACCAATGCACGTTACTTATATTTTAATGTGTTTGACAGTATTTTTCAATAAAATTATTCAATCCGTACAGAAATATTTGTGCATTTTTGTGTTAAATGTTAAAATTACCGTGAAGTATATGGTGTAAAATATGGTATAGTTGAATAAAATATTATAATTTTTTTAAAAAAATCAGACAGTTGATGTAAAATATAGAACAACAATATACGATAAGGCAGGGTGATGGACATGAAGATAGTTGTTCTGGATGGATGTGCGGCGAATTCCGGCGATATTAGCTGGGACAGCATTGGCAAGTATGGCGAGCTGACGGTGTATGACAGAACCGACAGGTCAGAGGTGGTCTCAAGGATAGGCGATGCGGAGATCATAACAACGAACAAGACGGTGATAGACAGGGTTGTGATCGAGGCCTGTCCGAACCTCAGATATATAGGTGTGCTTGCCACCGGCTACAATGTGGTCGATGTGGAGGCGGCACATGAGCATGGCATAGTGGTTACAAATGTTCCGGCATACAGTACGGATGCTGTGGCGCAGTTTACATTTGCACTGCTTCTGGAACTGGCAAACAGGGTCGGGGCGCATGATGCGTCAGTGAAGGACGGTGGCTGGGTTAGAAGTAAGGATTTCTCCTACAGTGTGATGCCGACCATGGAGCTTGCGGGCAAGACTATGGGTATCATAGGCTATGGCAGTATAGGTATGAAGGTGGCAGAGATCGCACATGCATTTGGCATGAGGGTGCTGGTGAACAGCCGGACGAGGAAAGCCCTGCCGGATGGCGATTGGATAAGCTGGGCTGAGAGGGATGAACTGTTCGCACAGTCGGATGTGATAAGCATACACTGTCCTCTGTTCCCTGAGACGGAGGGAATGATAGACAGGAGTGCGATAGGCCGGATGAAGAAGACTACATTCATCATAAACACTGCCAGAGGCGGCTGCATAGTGGAGAAGGATCTGGCAGATGCCCTGAACGAGGAACGTATAGCTGGAGCCGCGGTGGATGTCATAGCACAGGAGCCTATGGCGGCGGACAATCCGCTTCTCACGGCAAAGAATGTGATCATAACACCACATATCGCCTGGGCACCGAAGGAGGTCAGGGAGAGACTTCTCAATATAGCGGGTGGCAATATAGAGGCGTTTCTCAATGGAAAGCCTGTAAATACAGTATAAAAAGAATAAGATTAGCCATTGAGCAGAAATTTAGCTGTAAGAAGAAAGGATAGATCAGGAAGATGGAGAGCAGTTCTTTTGAGGATGTGAACAGACTGGTTAGGTCTGAACTGTATGAGCACATGGATCCGGAATTTGGCAAATATCTGGCCATGAACCTTCCGGGCTGTGGCAATATAATAGGTGTGAGGCTGGATGATCTGAAGGAGATAGCCAGACAGATAGCCGACATAAACTGGAAGGAGTATCTGAAGCATGCGCCGGATGATACGCTGGAGGATGTGGTCATTCAGGGGCTTGTCCTTGGATTCGCACAGGGCAAGCTGGAGGAGATACTTGCATATGCCGATGAATTTGTTCCCAAGATAGACAACTGGTGGGTGTGTGACTCGTTCTGCAGTACATTTGTGGCGGCATCCATGTACCCGGAGATAGTGTGGGAATTCATCATGAAGTATATGGGAGATTCCGAGCTGAATCCTGCGTGGAGAAAGAAGGAGGAGGCAGAGATTCCAGAGGGACAGGGAGGCATCGCAGTAGGAACCTGGCAGGATATGTCCGATGACTTCAGACTCAGGTTCGTGGCTATCATGCTGAAGTGCTACTTTGTGAATGACAAGTATATCGACAAATGCCTTTATGCATTTGAACATATGCAGGATGGCGGCTACTATGCAAAGGACGGTGTAGCCTTTGGCCTGGCGGAGAGCTATTTCGTGTTCCCGGACAAGACGATTGAGTACATAAAAGGTGCACAGTTTGACAGGCAGATTCTGGAGATGACTAAGAACAAGATAGAGAAGATATACAGGCTGCCGGAAGCGGATGTGAACAGGTTTGCGGAAGTTATAAATGAATATTAAAATTAAGAGAAGGACATTATATTTGCAGGAGGAATTCTTATGAGAAATTTGAATGCGGATATGGATGTCCTTTTTGCTTTGACTGGGATCAATGATATTGAAAATGAGTTTATGGTGGCAATGGTGCTGGTGATTGTCTGTTTGGCGGCTGCGGTATGTCTGACCGTATGGATAAGAAAATACGTCAGGGGAAATGCCTCAGGCAGTCTGGAAGATAGTCAGGATGAGCGGGAGGACAGGGAGTATTCATCGGAGGATAACTACATCGATGGTGATGCTGTAGCCATTGCCATTGCTGGAGCTTTGGGAGGAACAGCAAATATTTACAGTCTGAGGAGCAGTGATACAAGACTTAGAGTTACGGTGAACAACGGGGCGCTGGTGGACAGGAGAAAACTGAAAGCCACAGGAGCTCTGGGAATACTGGCAAAGGGCAGGCAGGTGCAGGTATTCTATGAGGATCAGGTGGAAAGGATATGCCGAGAGCTTGGAAGATATATAGATGGACACAGGAAAGATAATATTGAACAGGAGGCTGAGATCGATTATGAAAGAGTGCTTAAGAAGGTGTATGTGCCTGTTGAAGGTGATGTTGTGCGCGTATCTGATATACATTGCCTACAGAACCTGGGAGACGGGAGTGTCGGCTTGTGTGCGATTCGAGCCACACGGGGAGAGATCAGAGCGCCGTTTGACTGCAAGGCTGGATATAGTAAAGCCGGAGAAGGTCAGATAGAGTGTACATCTGAGGAAGGATACGTGGTCAGGATATATCTGATATCAGAGATCGACACCGGATGGCAGAGGACACAGAGCTATGTAGATATAAGACTTACATGTGGTGATGGTGAGAAGGTGCGAAAAGGAAGGCTGCTTGCAGAGTATCCATATGAGACGCTTGCTGGCAGAGGCGAAACTGTATATGCTGTGCTGGAGGTACATTCCGATGAAAATGCTGATACAGGTCATTCTGGTGGCATAGATAAAGGATATCAGCTTAAGATAAACCGGAGAGAGAAAGTGAATTATGAATATGTGGCATGCGAGCTTGTCGTCTGAAAAGCTCACATGCCATTTATTTACGCTCTGGTTGCCCTGTCTATGATCCCAGCAAGGGTATCTATGACCATAGCGGCATCCTGATCTTTGTATTTCAGGAAAGTATAAGCACAGCCTTGTACGAACATTGACACCTCAACATTCTTGGCAAGGTCATCTCTGAACTCGGGACGGGCGTCATATATCTTCTCCTTGATGAGGGCGTCGAGCTTGTTGGTCAGGACTCCATAGCTTCTATTGTCATCAGGAAAGAGTATGGAGAACAAATGTCCCTGGTTGATAAATGCGTTGCATAACTGCCTGCTTGCTTCTGCAGGATTGGTAAGCATATATTCTGGATTTGGAATGTCGCCGATCAGAGACAGGAGAGCATCGTTTTCAAGGTATTCCGACAGATCATATATATCCTGAAAATGCAGATAGAAAGTCTGCTTGCTGATATTGGCCTTTTCTGTGAGTTCCTTCACTGTGATCTTCTCCACAGGTTTGGTGGCACGCAGTTCGATAAATGCGCTGAATAAGCTGTTGCGTGTACGCTGAATCCTTCTGTCCATAAAAGCTCCTTTCTGATCATACAAAAGCTGTACGCGGGTAATGATTATAAATGGCTGTAAGCGCCCTGATGATGCTCTATGCATTATAATATAGAATACAACAAAAGAAAGATATAGTCAAAAAAACGTATATACATATTAAATCTAATTGTCAATAATTGTCTGGAGTAAATTATTTTACTTTTATCAAAAAACGAATATTCATATAGCGGATGTGCAACGGTATACTGAAGGTAATTTACTACAGTCAAGAAATGACTGAGAGGGCTTGGATGATGGAACTTGAATACTAACTTTGTATGGAGGAAAAGTTATGGATTTGTATGAGTTTTATTCGGGAAGGTGCTTTGATGCCTACAATGAGCTCGGCGCACACGTTGTGAAGGAGAACGTGGGCAAGAGCAGGAGGAAAGCAGTGACAGGAGTGGACTTTGTGACGTATGCACCGAATGCGGAGTCGGTGACGGTTACAGGTGAGTTCAATTCATGGGGAGAGACTGCCATGGAGAGGTGTTACGATGGCAGCTTTTTCAAGTGTTTTGTGCCGGGGGCAAAGGCCGGACAGATGTATAAATATAAGATATACCAGAGAGATGGATATTGTGTGGATCACTGTGATCCGTATGGATTCGGCATGGAGCTGAGACCGGCATTTGCATCTATAATAAGAGATATGGATGAGTATACATTTGGCGATGCAAGATGGATGAGGACACGGAATGAGTGCAAGGGTGGTCCGCTCAATGTGTATGAGATGCACATGGGCTCATGGCACTGCAAGCCGGTGTATGATGAGAATGGAAAACAGCTGACACCGGAAGAAGTCATTGAGACTGACCGAGTTGCTGAGGGCTGGTATACATACAGAGAGATAGCACCGATGCTTGTGGAATATCTGAAAGAGCAGGGCTACAATTATGTGGAGTTTATGCCGCTTTCGGAGCATCCATGTGATGAGTCATGGGGCTACCAGAATACCGGATTCTTCAGTCCGACGGCTAGATACGGAACGGCGGATGACCTGAAGTTCCTCATCGACACGCTTCACAAGAACGGCATAGGTGCCATCATGGACTATGTGCCTGTGCATTTTGCACTGGATGGATATGGACTTGCAAAGTATGACGGAACCAATCTGTATGAGCATCCGACCGATGATGTGGGCTACAGCGAGTGGGGTAGTAAGAATTTCATCCATTCCAAGGGAGAAGTTCAGACATTTCTCAAGAGTGCGGCGAATTACTGGCTCACAGAGTATCATTTTGATGGCCTAAGAATGGATGCCATCAGCAGGATAATCTACTGGATGGGCGACGAGTCTAGAGGTGTAAATGACAGGGCGGTTGAGTTTATAAAGGGGCTTAACCAGGGACTTAAGGACAGACACCCGTCATGTATTCTCTGCGCCGAGGATTCCACGGACTACAAGGGAACCACCAAGGAAGTCGGATACGGCGGACTGGGATTTGACTACAAATGGGATATGGGTTGGATGAATGACACATTGAATTTCTTCAGGACTCTGCCGTTTTGCAGAGGCGACCAGTATCACAAGCTGACATTCTCCATGATGTATTTTTATAATGAGAGATACATGCTGCCACTCTCGCATGACGAGGTTGTGCATGGCAAGGCAACCATAGCCCAGAAGATGGCGGGATCATATGAAGAGAAATTCCCAAATGCAAAGGCGCTCTACGCCTACATGTATGCGCATCCGGGCAAGAAGCTTAACTTCATGGGTAACGAGATAGCCCAGCTAAGAGAGTGGGACGAGAAGCGTGAGCAGGACTGGGATATACTGAAATACCCGAACCACGATTCATTTAACAGATTTATAAAAGATTTGAATAAGCTCTATCTGAAAGAGCCTGCGCTGTCAGGGTGGGATGATGATCCTCACGGGTTTGACTGGATACTTTGTGGCAAAGAGCAGGATGTTGTATATATATTCCAGAGAGTTATTGAGGAAAATAAGATAGTAGTAGTCATGAACCTATCAGGAAATACATACAGGGATTATCACTTCAGATACGGCGAGGGCAATTCCATGAAAGTCCTCATGAACACGGACTGGAATAAATACGGTGGAAACACTAAAGACACCGTGAAGAGTATCAAGGGCGTATGCGGTGACTTCGGCTTTGATCTTCCGGCTCTGTCTGTAATGTATTTAAAGCCGGTGGATTAGTAAAAAGGAGAGATTATGATATTAGATGTAAGCAACCTTAGCCATGGATTTGGTGACAGGGCAATATTTGAAAATGTGTCATTCAGACTTCTGGCAGGCGAGCACATAGGGCTTGTCGGCGCAAATGGTGAAGGTAAATCAACCTTCATGAATATAGTGACGGGCAGTCTCATGCCGGATGAGGGTACAGTGACCTGGGCGAAGAATGTGAAGGTCGGATATCTGGATCAGCACACGGTCCTTGAGCCGGGCATGACCATAGGCGGAGTGCTGAGGGATGCGTTCTCCAGACTTTTCGATATGGAGAAGAGGATAAATGAGATATGTGACAAGCTGGCGGAGGTCACTGACGAGGATGAGATGAACACTCTTCTTGAGGAGATGGGACTTCTTCAGGATCTTCTGGACAGCCATGACTTCTATATAATAGACTCGAAGGTTGAGGAGGTTGCCAGAGCATTTGACCTGCTGCAGCTGGGACTGGACAAGGATGTAACTGAGCTGTCGGGCGGACAGAGAACCAAGGTTCTGCTGGCGAAGCTTCTGCTTGAAAAGCCGGAGATACTTCTGCTCGACGAGCCTACGAATTATCTTGATGCACACCATATAGAGTGGCTCAAGAGATACCTTCAGGAATACGAGAATGCGTTTATTCTTATATCCCATGACATTCCGTTCCTGAATTCAGTTGTAAATATCATATACCATATGGAGAATTGTCAGCTGGGCAGATATGTCGGCGATTATGACAAGTTCCAGGAGGTGTATGCGGTGAAGAAATCCCAGCTTGAGGCTGCGTACAGAAAGCAGCAGCAGGAGATATCTGAGCTGAAGGATTTTGTGGCGAGAAATAAAGCCCGGGTTGCCACAAGAAATATGGCTATGTCCAGACAGAAGAAACTTGACAAGATGGATGTCATTCAGCTTGAGCGTGAGAAACCGAAGCCTGAGTTCAACTTCAAGGAAGCGAGAACCTCTGGTAAGGTCATATTCGAGACTGATGATCTGGTGATAGGTTACAGCAAGGACAAGCCGCTTTCCAAACCGATGAATCTCCGCATGGAGCGCGGTGACAAGATAGCCATCACAGGAACGAATGGTATAGGAAAGACGACATTCCTGAAGAGTGTGCTTGGACTTATCCCAGCTATATCCGGCAAGGCGCAGCTTGGCGACTATCTGCACATTGGATACTTTGAGCAGGAGGTCAAGCCGAGCGAGAATACATGCCTGCAGGAAATATGGGAGGAATTCCCGGGATATACCCAGTATGAGGTACGTGCGGCTCTTGCCAAATGCGGACTTACCACCAAGCATATCGAGAGCAAGGTGAAGGTCCTCTCGGGCGGCGAGCAGGCGAAGGTGAGACTTTGCAAGTTAATCAACACTGATACAAATGTGCTTCTGCTTGACGAGCCGACAAACCATCTTGACGTTGATGCCAAGGATGAATTGAAGCGTGCTCTTTCCGAGTATAAGGGGTCTATACTTCTGGTATGTCATGAGCCTGAATTTTATGATGGCCTTGTGACAGACTTGTGGAATCTGGAGCAGTACACGCTGCTCCAGTGATCAGATATTATAAAATTGTCAGGTTCAAATAGATTTTTTGAACCTGGCAATTTTTTAGCGTAAATTTGACTAATCGCAATTCCTATATTATTCTATATAGGACAGTTTAATATGGTAAAGTGCTAAAGGTAAATGCGCACTCAGCGTAGAAATAGATACATCTGCTCAAAAAGTACTGTATAATCGTACGGATATAGACGCAGGTGAAAAATAATATTAGGATGGAGATGTTAGATGAATATACTTGAGAGTTTAAAGGATAAATTACTTGTTGCAGACGGGGCATTTGGAACCTGTTATGTGGGAATGTACGGAGAGCAGGGAACTGTCGCTCCTGAGCTTGCAAACATGCGCCACCCGGAGCGGGTACTTGAAATCCATAAAGAGTATGTGAAGGCGGGAGCCGGGCTTATAAGGACAAATACATTTGCGGCAAATACAGCGAGCCTTGATGCTGACACGGATTATGTCATTTCAAATGTGCGTGCGGCGGTAAAGCTTGCGAAGCAGGCTGCGGACGGCGAAGCTGGAACGGATCACAAAAAGGTATACATTGCCGGAGATATAGGCCCAATACCTGCGGATGCCGGTCTTACACTGAATGAAAGGGTGTCACAGTACAAGCTGCTGGGTGGGGCGATGCAGGACATGGGAGTGGATATCATCTGGTTTGAGACATTTCCTGAGTTCAATGTGCTCGAGCCTGTGGTGAAGCACCTGAAGGCAAGAAAGGACACGCCGGTCATGGTGTCGTTCTGCGTGAACCAGTTTGGGTACAGCAACTGTGGATTTTCGGCAAGGGCATTGCTCTCCCAGGTGGCAGGAAATCAGGACGTGGACTGTGTTGGATTCAACTGCGGAGTTGGTCCGTACCATATGCTTCAGCTTCTGAAAAAGCTGGATATAGACTGCGGAAAGCCTGTATCAGTCATGCCGAATGCGGGATACCCGAAGTTTACACAGAGCAGACTGGTGTTCAATGACAACAAAGAGGGATTCATAGATAAGATCCAGGACATAGCGGCGCTTGGTGCAGATATCATAGGAGGATGCTGCGGAACAAATCCTGAATACATACATCAGATCATGGAGCGGGTGAAAACCGGAGATATTGCAAAGGCTGCCAAGGTTCATGTTGAAAAGGTACAGGCTGACAGTGCTGTAAAGGACAATTTCCTCAAAGGACGTCTGGAGCGTGGCGGGGCAGCCACAAAAAATGCCGACGGACACAAGCACAAGCTGATTGCTGTGGAGCTGGCACCTCCGGTGGATGTCAATGATCAGAAGCTGCTTGATGCAGCCCATATACTTAAGCAGTCACATGTGGATGTGGTGACATTCCCTGATTCGCCATCGGGAAGAACCAGAGCGGATTCCATACTCATGGCGGAGAAAGTGCATAAGGAGACAGGACTCAGGGTCATGCCGCATCTGTGCTGCCGTGATAAGAATGCCATAGCCATAAGGGGAAGCGTGCTCGGTGCACAGCTTAATGGCATAAAGGATTTCCTTGTCATAACAGGTGATCCGGTTCCGGTCATGTTCAGACAGACGACCAGGAGCGTGTTCAACTTTGATTCAGTCGGAATGATGAAGCTGCTGCAGTCTATGAACGAAGAGGTGTTCAGCGGGGATAAGATCACCTACGGCGGAGCGATCAACCAGAACAGACTTAACACAAAGTTTGAGATAGACAGAATAAAGAGAAAGATGGAAGCCGGGGCTGAATTCTTTCTGACACAGCCGGTGTTCTCCAGAGAGCAGGCACAGATCCTCAGAGACATGAAGGCTGAGACCGGCGCGACAATACTTGTGGGAATCATGCCGCTTGTCAGCAGGAGAAATGCCTTGTTCATGAAAAATGAGATGGCGGGCATAGAGATCCCGGACGAGATTATAGAGAGATACAGTGGAAATGCCACAAGGCAGGAAGGCGAGGAGTGCGGCATACAGATCGCCAGAGATATACTTGAGTACACTTCGGATTTTGCAGATGGATATTACTTCTCGTTCCCATTCAACAGAGTACATATGCTGGCACATATCGTTGACTAAAATGTGAGTCAAGGTTATTATGGAATAAGCGGTGTTGCCGGGGAAAACAGGGATTCTGGAGCAGCGCTATATAGGAGAGGCGCTGTTATATATACAGTAGATAAAATACAGGATGCGCGGGTGCGCAGAAAGGAACAGACATGGATTACAATAGTTTAAGTCTTAAGATGCATGAGGAGCACAAGGGTAAGGTAGAGGTAGTGTCCAAGGTAGCAGTGAAGAACAGAGACGATCTGAGCACAGCTTACACACCGGGCGTTGCAGAGCCTTGCAGAAAGATCCGTGACAATAAGGCTGACGTATACAAATATACATGCAAGGGCAACATGGTTGCCGTGGTATCAGACGGAACAGCGGTTCTCGGCCTGGGAGATATAGGACCTGAGGCAGCTATACCTGTAATGGAAGGAAAGTCCATACTCTTCAAGGAGTTCGGCGGAGTTGACGCATTCCCTATCTGCCTTGACACAAAGGATGTGGATGAGATTGTTGAGACAGTAAAGCGCATTGCACCTGTATTTGGCGGAATCAATCTGGAGGATATATCAGCTCCAAGATGCTTCGAGATAGAGAAAAGACTTAAGGAAGAACTTGACATTCCTGTATTCCATGACGATCAGCATGGTACAGCTATCGTTGTGTCAGCAGGACTCATCAATGCGTTAAAGCTTGTCGGCAAGCCGTTTGACGAGGCAAATGTGGTTATCAACGGAGCGGGTTCTGCAGGTATATCAATATGTAAGCTTCTGCTTCAGCTCGGTATAGGCAATGTGGTTCTTGTGGACAGGCAGGGTGCTCTGTGTCCTGGACAGGACTGGATGAATCCGGCACAGGCAGAGATGGCAGAGATTACAAACAAGGACAGACAGACAGGTTCTCTTGCCGAGATAATGAAGGGTAAGGATGTATTTGTCGGAGTTTCAGCTCCAAATATCGTGACAGCAGAGATGGTTGCATCTATGGCAGCAGATCCTATAGTATTTGCCATGGCAAACCCTACACCTGAGATCATGCCTGAGGAAGCGGCAAAGGGCGGAGTAAGAGTAATGGCGACGGGCCGTTCGGATTATCCAAACCAGATTAATAACGTTCTAGTATTCCCGGGAATATTCAGAGGTGCCTTGGACGCCAAGGCAACAGGCATAACTGAAGAGATGAAGATGGCAGCAGCCAAGGCTATCGCATCCATTGTAACAGATGATGAGCTCAAGGAGGATTACATCATTCCTGGAGCATTTGACGAGAGAGTTGCTAAGGTGGTTGCCAAGGCTGTAGCTGACGAGGCAATAAAGCTTGGAATTACAAAATAAGAATAAAAATAAAGTTTTTCGAAATATTTAGTAAATAAGTGTACTAAAAATCGCATCTTATGTGGAAAGTCCGCATGGGATGCGGTTTTTTATTTTGCGATTTTATTGTAAAGTAATATTGTTGTCCGCGGGGACGGATAGGGAGGAGAAAAAATTGAACAGTGTTATTATTGGGCAGAGAATAAAGGATGCCCGCAAGTCTATGAACCTCACACAGAAGGAGCTGGGGTATCTTATCTATGCAGATGGCAAATATATAAGCCGTCTTGAAAATGGCGGAAGTCTGCCGAGCCTGAAGCGGCTGGTGCTGTTGTCGAGGGTGCTTAACCGCACATGTGATTATTTCATATGGGATATCGATGTGATGGAGGAG
Organism: Coprococcus sp. RTP21428st1_C9_RTP21428_210409; assembly: GCF_040227395.1. Lineage (NCBI taxonomy): Bacteria > Bacillati > Bacillota > Clostridia > Lachnospirales > Lachnospiraceae > Coprococcus > Coprococcus sp. RTP21428st1_C9_RTP21428_210409. Next base: position 32,839 of record NZ_JBEHVV010000009.1, on the reverse strand, counting down.
GATATGACTCCGAGGGAGGAAATCGTTATCCGGGATGAACAGGAGCGGAAGCTTCTGCAGCTTTGGAGGGAGATATGCTGAAGATTGCTGTGTACAGTGAGGAGAAAGTAATGAGCCCGTTGTTGCAGGAGTACATGGGTATATGGCAGAGAGATGCGGGATGTGTGTGCGCTGTGAGATATTATGACAATGTGCATGCGATCATGGTCGACATGGATCTTGAAGGAATTTACGATGTAGTGGTGGTGTATCGTTCCTGGGATGTGGCCGATGTCTTGAAAAAAGACCGCAGGGTAGGTAGTCTCGTGATGATAGCAGCAGGAATAAACCGGAGATTGTATGATATCCAACCGTGTTATATTCTGTATGAACCTGTTAATGCGGCAAATTTCAAAAAGGTGATGACGATGGCGGTTGAGGGGAGCCGGGATGAGAGAAGATTCACATTTGTATCCGGAAGGGTGAGATACAGTGTAGATACCCGGAGCATAATGTATTTTGAAAGCGAACTGCGTCGCATAAATCTGGTCACAACGGAACAAAAATATGTTTTTTATGGAAGTATTGGCGAGATGGAAAAACGCATGAAGGTGGGCTACGGGGGATTTATCAGACCACATGAATCCTATCTTGTAAATCCGGATCATGTGAGCAGATGCACGGCTCATGAAATGATACTGACAAATGGTAAAAGTATACACATCAGCGCAACAAGACGCGCTGATGTGAAAAGATACTACAGTGAACTGATCAATTGCTAGTTGTTAGAAGATCAAATATATCTGAGTAATTCTATGTTCAGTCTGCCCTTCCGGGTTGCGCTGCCTGTCTCGACAAATTCATATTTGCCATATCCACGTATTGAAAATACGTCGCCCGGTTTTAACTGGTAGCTGCTGTTTTCGTACAACCTGTTGTTTAGTGAAAATTTCTTTTCCCTGAACAACAGGGATGTGCTGCTTCTTGAAAGGCCTGTTATTGTGGCGGTCACTGCGTCCGCTCTTGCAGATGCTGCGATTATGTGCAGAGGTTCCTTTTTTATCTGTATCTCATAAGTATCCTGGGTGCTGCAAAAAGTACATTTTACATTTGTGTGCCTTATCTTTGTCAGATTTTCTGCGATATAATCGGCAACAGTGTCCACACAGAATATATAGGCATTGTTGTGCTTGCCAGAATGAGTGGATTCGGTGACCAGTATATCGCCCACCATCTCCCTCTCAATGCCAAGATTCATAAGTGCCCCAAGGAAATCCCTGTGGTTCAGATCGTCTGAGAATTTGTCCGAAACAGCGGAAACCTTCATGGTGCAGATGGGAAAAGCCGGTGCGTAGCCGCAGTCGGCTTCATTTCCAAAGGCGATCATAACGCGGTCGCAGGATTCCCTGCCTCCAAAGATGGTATATCCTGCAAATGACAACGGTTCAAGATTACTGTAAAATACTTCCATGTCTGCAGCACTCAGAAAATTAGTATATGTATATCTGTTCTGGCGGAAGGCGGCATTTGCCAGATCCTTTAACCGCCCCTTTAGAATATCGTTTTCATTCATAGCATGTCCTCCGAGATGATTGACTTCTTACTATTATATTACAACACTCCGATCTTCGCCAACAGTCAAACGAATTTGACAGCTTTGCACGATAATCTGAAATTTATTGTTGCGAAAAGTGATCATAATGAACAATAAACCGTTCAAACGTGAAAAAAACAATCATTTTGCATTCAAAAATCTTCTAAAAACTATTGAAATGCGCAACTGTTGATAAATTACCACAAAAAAAAGCCTTCGTTTTATAAATTTTTGCGTATTTACAATTTCAAAGTGTTTTGATAGTATATGGGCATAACAAGGAGATGAGTTGTGATCAACAAGCCTTCTGGTTATAAAAAAGACAATCACTTATATTTTGATAGACGGAGGGTTCCCTTAGCACGAAATTCGTAGAAATCCCTTTATACGATGTAATGTAACCCCATAACCCCAAACCCCAAAACATAGGAATCCTCCACTCCCCCCTTCTTAACAGCCTGTCGCATAAGCGACGGGCTGTTTTTATGTTCTGAAAAACAGGGGGATTTAGAGTTTCATATTGGATGCGCTTATGGCGTTACCGAGTTCTGTGAGACTTTCCACGAAGGCTGCGTATTTGCATATGTCAGTCATCTTAGATTTTCTTTTGCTATTTCCGAGAATGCTATAGATATAATCTCTTGACTGTTCGATTATATATGTTGGCGTTGTGTCGTGCTCGTTGTTGAATAACATGGATTTGAAGTTCTGAAAAAAAGAATAAATTTCATAATCTATAGAATTGTCATTCCGCTGCATGTATTCGAGAAGCATATCGATATAGCGCAAAGCTGAGTGTACGTACAGGATAGAGTTTTCGTTTATGTACAGTACGGTTTCCGGCACAAAGAAAGATGGATGTGCGAAACCTTTTATGCTGTGCAGGGCTTCCATTTTCTGGGTGGCTGACTGGTTGAACGAGTAACGGTTTTTGTATTGTTCAATGATAGAGAGCGTGTCCGCTGAATTATTTTTTGCTATTACGCGCCGTCTCTCGTTGATGTACAGTTTTAACTCCAATAGAAGAAAATATATATCCGGGGATGAAAAACGCTGCGAGTTTTTGATATACGGAAATGAACCTGTCATTCTTCTGAAAAATGAGTCTGCTGTGGCATAATTGTTTATTATGCTGATGGCTGCATCTACATTGAAATTCTGGACAAATTCCCTGGTTGCGGGCTGATACACTGTCTCGTTGTCAATGCGGGATACATAGGAACTAAGAAAGATTATCTTCTCTTCTGCGGTGAGTTCGTATCCGTTGAGGTTACAATAATTGATGGCGGAACAGGGGGCATCGGTTTGTGTTTCGGCATTGTTTAAGTCTGTCATAATGATCTCCTTTGTTTTTGTATGGATAAAAATGTAGCACTTTAACGCGATAAGTGGTAGGATATTTATGGATACAAAATTGTACAATATGTATAAATGTATACAATGGAGGAGAGAGATGAATAGAAGGAGAACAAAAAAGGGGGCGTCGGATTCTACAGAAATGGTAGATACGATAGGCTTCAATATGCGGGATATCCGCAAAAACAGCAGATCTTCGAAGTATACGGTAAAGTATATGGTTGCGGAGATAAATGAGCTCCTGCCGGAGAATCATAAGATAACAGAAGGGATATATTACAAGTGGGAGAATGAGGAGAGGCTTCCGACAGCGCGGCACATTCCGGCTATAGCTAGTGTTCTCGGTGTGTCTGAGACTGCACTTTTTCACTGGCAGGGTATGAAGAATGGAACTGTCAACAGTAAATATAGTCAACTGGTTGAGAGCGTTAAAGCACTTGGAGATGACAAGACGGCTGATATAGCCTGGCTTGCATCGGGTTGGTCAGGTGACCTTAAAGCTCTGGTTGAATTTGACATGCTGTATGCAAGTCTGCCTGCGGAGGACAGACGGGATGTGGCATCTCTTGGAATAAGATTATATGATGTGTGCAGGAAAGAGGGCAGACTGAATCAGGATGTGCCATCTGTGGATTTCTCTTATTTGCAGCAGGCTCTCAGGGATCTGTGGGCATCAAAGTAAGATATAATTGCACAAATAAAAAAAATATCTTTGTTCTTTTTGACAAAATATCCAACTTGACATGGTAAAAATCAAAAAAATCTTGACTTGTGCACAAAAAAGGCTATGATAATATCAAGGGCAACCGATTGCGCATGGAGCGTTGCGCAAATGCGGAGATATGTGCTGAACAAAAGGAGACTTGAACATGGAGACAAAAGAGTCAGGCCAGAAGATGACCATTTCTGATGTGGCTGAGGCGTTAAATATATCTAAGACTACAGTATCGAGAGCGATTTCCGGAAAGGGAAGGATCGGTGCCGAGACAAGGCGGAGAGTTCTCGAGTATATAGAGGAGCATAATTATAAGCCAAGCGTTATAGCGAAGGGGCTGGCACAGTCAAAATCCTATAATATAGGATGGGTCATGCCGAGCGACTACAGCGTGGTGGATCTGCCGTTCTTTCAGAAGTGCCTGATGGGATTGCTGGAGATGGCTGCGCCAGTGGATTATGATGTGCTTGTGTGTACAGTGTCACCGGATGATATGAGCCAGTTGGAGAGAATTGTTGAGAATCATAAGGTGGATGGGGTTGTACTTGGAAGAACTCTTGTGAATGATGCCCCGGCAGAATATCTCAAGGAAAAAAAGATACCATTTGTTGTGGTTGGAAGTATGGATGATGACAATGTTGTCCAGGTTGATCATGATCACAGAAGTGCATGCCGTGAGCTTACATCTATACTGCTTGCCAAAGGAATGACTAAGGTAGCCCTCATGGGTGGCAATAAGAATCATGTGGTAACCCTCAACAGGTATAGAGGATATCTTGATGCGATGGAGGATATGGAGGTACCGGTAGATAACAGCCTGGTATACTTTGATATAGATAATTCCGTATTATGTGAACATGCCATTGAAGAGATAATGAAGCAGAAAGCAGAATGCATACTGTGTATGGATGATGGAATATGCCAGAATGTACTTAATATACTGGATAAGAAGGGCATAAAGGTGCCAACTGATGTGAGAGTTGCGTCATTCTACAACAGCTCACTTCTGAACAATTACCAGCCTGCGATCACATCGCTCCAGTTTGATCCGCGTGAGCTTGGAATGGTGGCATGTAAACTGCTGGTGGATTTTATAGAGGGCAACGAAGTTAAGAAGAAGACACATCTGGGTTATGAACTCAGATTAAAAGAGTCAACGAAGTAATTCATAGTTATATATCCTTCCTAGAGGGGCGTCAGTGTTTGGCTGACGCCCTGTTTTTATGTGAAAAGGGCCAGAATATGCGCAATATGCGCAAAAAATGATGCGCGACGGGCATGAAAATACACCATAGAATATTGCTGTTATAGCAATATTCTATGGTGTAACAAAGAGGAAAGTAATGAAAAAACGGCCTAAATGAGTGTAATAATGGCTAGAAAAGGAAATGAAACATGAAAATCTCACATATGGGATTGCGGATGATTAACAAATATTACCATATATAGTGTGCAACGCAAACGGGTGCGCAAAATATAACGAACATGGAAACGTTTCCGAATGAAGCGGCTTGTGCAAAATGTATATTTTTTTATTTTAAAAGTTATATGAATTAGTAGTTGACAACAATAAACAGAACTGATAATATATAACCATAAAGAACAACCGATTGCGCACGGGAAACAATAAGGGCAACTAATTTTCTTATTATTTATTTAAAGAGGAGGACATAAGAATGAGAAAGAAAGTTTTATCATTAACACTTGTTGCTGCGATGATGGCAGGATGCCTTGCGGGATGTGGCAACGCAGATTCAAAGGACGAAGGAACAACAGCAGCTGCTGGCGACAGCACAACACAGGCTGCAGCATCAGATGATGCGATTCAGAACTTAATTGATGCAACAACAGGAACTGTAGATCTTTCGGTATGGGCTTCTGAGGAAGATCAGGATCTCACAACACAGGTTATTGAAGAATTCAAGAAAAAGTATTCAGATGTTGACTTCAACATCACACTCGGAGCCGAGTCAGAGTCAAAGACAAAGGATGATATCCTGGTAGACGTTGAGGCTGCTCCTGATGTATTCGCATTTGCTGATGATCAGATCAATGAGCTGGTTAAGGCTGGAGCACTTCAGCCGGTACAGGCTACATATACTTTTGATGTTGCAAACGAGAATGTAGCAGCTTCTGTTGAGGCAGCTTCTGTTGATGGAACATTATATGCATATCCAATGACAGCAGATAACGGATACTTCATGTTCTATGATTCATCAGTATTCACAGAGGATGATGTTCAGTCACTGGATGCTATGATCGAGGCAGCAAAGAAGGCAAATAAGAAGATTGCTATGAACGTATCAGATGCCTGGTATGTATACTCATTCTTCCAGGGTGCAGGTCTTGACCTTACACTTAACGATGACGGACTTACAAATACATGTACTTGGAATCAGGCAGGCGGTACAGACGTAGCTCAGGCAATTCTTGATCTCTTTAAGACTGGCGCATTTGTAGATATGGATGATCCTACACAGGCAACAGCAATCGCTGAGGGTACGATCTGTGCAGCAGTTAACGGAACATGGAGAGCGGCAGACGCTCAGGCAGCATGGGGCGAGAACTATGCAGCAGCTAAGCTTCCTACATACACAGTTGCAGGCAAGCAGGTTCAGATGGCTTCATTCTCAGGATGCAAGCTTGTAGGTGTAAACCCACATTCAAAGAACGTAGGCTGGTCAATGCTTCTTGCTGAGTATCTTACATCAGAGGATACACAGGTTACAAGATTTAAGCAGAGAGGCCTTGGTCCTTCAAACATCAACGCTTCAGAGTCAGAAGAAGTTAAGGCTGATCCAGCTATATCAGCTCTTGCAGCTCAGGCAGCATATGCAACACCACAGCGTGTAGGCGGCAACTACTGGACACCAGCTGAGACACTTGGTTCAATCCTTGCCCAGGGTAATCCGGACGGAACAGATCTTCAGAAGCTTCTCGACAATGCTGTAGAAGGAATTGAAGCACCTGTATCACAGGAGTAATCTCAATTAAGAAGTACTTTGAATAATATTTATAGGTTATAATGAGAATGCCTCATATGTCATTCGTGGCATGTGGGGCATTTTAAAAAGAGAGGAGCTTTTTCATGAAGAAAATATCAGGATTCTTTAAAGCCATAGGAAGATACTTCAAGAATTTTGGTGTTGCTTTTGCAAAAGGTGATATATGGGTTAAGCTCTCAGCGGTTATCATGGGTGCAGGTTACTTCGCAAGAAAGCAGATCGTCAATGGTTTGATCATGCTCATCGTTGAGGCTGCGTTTGTGTTGATGTGCGTAGGCTATGCGGCACCAAACCTTGCCAAATTTGGAACTCTTGGAACTGTAAAGTTTGAGCAGGTATTTGATCCACTCACCATGCAGACAACCACTAATAATTACGACAATTCTTTCCAGATCCTTCTCAATTCGGTGGTTGCGTTGTTCATCATTCTTATATTCGTGCTTTTCTACATTCACAATATCAAGACAGTGTACAAGCTTCAGCAGATGAAGGAAAATGGAGAACATATAAATACATTCAAGGAAGATATGAAGTCACTCTTCAACGAGAAGTTCCACATAACACTTCTCACACTTCCTACAATTGGTGTAGTCATAATGAATATTCTGCCGATACTTATTCTTATAGCGGTGGCATTTACCAATTATGACCAGCAGCACCTTCCACCAAACTCACTGTTTACATGGGTGGGCTTCAAGAACTTCGCAAGCCTGTTCTCAAACAGCATGACAGTTACATTTGGATATTCATTCAGAAAGGTTCTTGGCTGGACACTTGTATGGGCGGTCATGGCAACATTTACCACATTCATAGGCGGTATCCTTCTTGCCAAGGCGATCAATTCCAAGACAACCAAGCTGCCAAAGATGTGGAGAACACTTTTCATCATATCAATAGCAGTTCCACAGTTCGTAACACTGCTTTTGGTTAGAAACTTCTTTGCTGATTCAGGTATTGTGAACACTATCTGCTCAAATATTGGTATCACAGACATGCTTAAGCATGCAGGACTTGTCGGTGAGCATCTTACATATATACCGTTCCTGACCGATCCTCACTGGGCAAAGGTAATGATCATTCTCATCAATATCTGGGTCGGTGTTCCATACCAGATGCTGATCGCAACAGGTGTTCTGATGAACATACCTACAGATCAGATTGAGAGTGCAAAGATTGATGGAGCAACAAATTTCCAGGTGTTCTGGAAGATCACAATGCCATATATCCTGTTCATTCAGGGCCCGGCACTTATAACAGACTTTGTAAAGAATATCAACAACTTCAACGTAATCTACCTGCTCACACAGGATGTATTCGTCACACAGAATCAGGCGCTTGCCAATTCGCATGCAAAGGAAGTTGACCTTCTTGTTACATGGTTGTTCAGACTTACAAATGAATACTACGACTACAAGATGGCATCTGTTATCGGTATCATAGTATTTATCATATGTGCAGCATTTACACTTATATCATTCTCAAGAATGATCTCAGGAGATAAAGAGGAGGAGTACCAGTAATGAAGAAAACAATAGGTTCGATCGTTAAACATATCGTATTACTTGTCCTCGCAGTTATCTGGCTGGTTCCGATCATCTGGCTGGTTGTCACCTCATTCAGCGGATATAAGGGAATCAACACAGCGCATTTCTTCCCAACTAGCTGGTCTATGGACAACTTTGTTCAGCTGCTCACAAGACCTGACTCGGTTGTGCAGTATGTGTCATGGTTCAAGAATACACTTATCATTGCAGTATTTACATGTATCATCTCTACTATATTTGTAATTATGGTCAGCTATGCGATGAGTTGTATGAGATTCAACGGCAGAAAACAGATCATGAGTGCGTCGCTGATACTCAACATGTTCCCTGGCCCACTTCTCATGATAGCAATTTACTTTATCCTGAAGATGCTGGGACTTACAAACAGCCATTTCGGTATGATCATAGTTTACTCAGCGGGATCGGGACTTGGATTCCTCATCATGAAGGGATTCATGGACACAATACCAATGTCACTTAAGGAGGCTGCCAGACTTGAGGGCGCTTCGGAGGCAAAGATATTTATGAAGGTAATTCTTCCTCTGTGTAAGCCAATAGTAGTGTATCAGGTAATCAGTTCTTTCCTTATACCTTGGGGCGATTTTGTATTCGCAAAGCTTATGCTCAACTCAGGAGTTTCGAAGGACTGGACAGTAGCTATAGGTCTTTACAATATGCTTGAAAAATCACTGGTCAACAAATACTTCTCAGTATTCTGTGCCGGCGGTATCGTGGTAGCTATCCCTATCTCAATACTGTTCGTCATCATGCAGAAGTACTATGTAGAGGGTGTAACTGGCGGTTCTGTAAAGGGTTAAGGCGGACGGTCTGAGAGAAATGAGAAAATTTATTTTGGGCAGGTGTCTGCGTACCGGATGGACCACATATGGATGGTGGTGTGGATGCCTGCTATAATTAGCCCTAAAATAGGGCAGACAGGATGAAAAATGAGGATATTGTCGCTTATTTGGGGACAATTATCTTTAGATCAAAAGGTTACAACATATACGAAATAGGAGATTTAAGATATGGAGAATACATTTATTGTAAACATTATCCATCGTCCTGAGATGGTTCCTGAGTATGCCGAGAAGGTTACAGGCCATGGTCAGGCAGAGGATATCGGAAGAAAAGCTCTCCTCACAGAGTCACTGGACATATTCAAGTTCCAGCAGGAGACAGCTCACAAGAACGGACTCAAGACTACTATTCAGATGACATATGCCAGTCTTTTCAATGAGGAGGCTGTGTCACTGGCAAAGGAGCACCACGAGAAGTACGGAGATGAGATAGCACTCTCTCTTCTTGGGCTTCCTTGCACAGAGTTCAGAGAGAAGTACAAGACCAAGGATTTCTGTATCTGGATGTTCTCAATGGAGGACAAGAAGAATATCGTTGATGACGTATTTGGAAAGTTCCATGATATATTTGGCTTCTACCCTGAATCAACTGGTTCATACTACATGGACGCAGAGCTCACAAACTACATTAAGGAGAAGTACCCATCAGTTAAGTGTGCAGTTGCAACATGCTGGGAGGAGGGTCCTAAGGCTTACCACACATGTAACAACTCATGGTACACACTGTTCGATGGCGGCCCATGGAATCCGTGGATACCTTCAAAGCAGAACACACATGCACCTGCAGCAAATGAGGCTGAGGACAGCGGAATCGTTGCCATCCCGCATCTTTCAAGAGATCTGCTGGCATGCTATGATGGAAATGGTTCTAACTTTGGTACACATCCACAGAACGTTCTCCGTGGAATGATCTATGACAGCAAGACATGGGAGTACCCATATCTGTACAACCTTATCGACCAGTATCGTCATCTGGCTAAGTTCAACAATGGATATTCATACAACATGATGTTCGTTGGACCAGGCTGGCTGAACAAGATGGGACGCTGGGAGGCTCCATACGAGCTGCTCAAGAAGAGCTACGAGGATGGAATGAAGTATTATGGCGACCTGAAGAAGGAAGGCAAATGTATCGACATGACAATGGCTGAATTTGCTGACTTCTACAGAGAGAACAAGACATACGAGGAGCCTGAGTGTGCTCTTTGGAAGGATATACTGTACGGATCAGACAAGCAGATATTCTGGTACTGCGATCCATACATGAGAGCCCAGATCAACATGGATCAGGGCGGTGCGATCGTTGACCTCAGACCATACGCTGCAAAGCTCAACTGGCCTGTAGGTATCGGAACTCCACATGTTCAGGATGCTTCATATCCATTCCTGATCCAGGAGAAGTACAGAGCAGGATATTTCACACACTATGCTGGAGAGGGTACTGTAAGAAGTGCCAAGATCAGCTACAAGGGTGAGGAGGTCGACCTCTGTCTGTGCAGAACAAAGGCAACATTCTCGCAGGAGGAAAGCACAAGAATCCTTACACTTGACCCAGTGGATATCGAGTTCTACGATCTGACAGTTAAACTTCAGACAAAGATATATTTTGAGGAGGGTTCATCCAAGATAAGACATGAAAGAACTATCCTCGAGATGAGCAACCCTGATGCAGAGGTTGAGATCAATGAGTACATGGTGGCATGCTACGGTACAACAGAGTACCCAGAGGACATGACAGGAATCACTCTCACAGCAAAGAATGCTTCAGAGAGCAAGTCACTCACATATGAGTACAGGTGCAGAGAAGAGGATCTCGCAGGCGCCGATGAGGTGTCAGCAGTTATACCTGCGATCGAGACAAAGGCTGCCATGGGAGCATCTGGCAGCGATGCAACAGGATATTTCAAAGAGGGATATGCGTTCTCGCCAATGTTCACTCTTGGTTATACAAAGACACTTAAGGATAAGGAGGTATTTTCAACATGGCTCAGTCTGGAAAAGGCAAATTAAATTACAGATGTCCAATGTGTTTTATGAGAGATCTGGATATAGATATGTTCTATGATAAGGACAAGAAGGAATACTACTGTATCCGTTGTCAGTATGTTGGACCAGAGGAGGACGTTCTGGCAAAGAACGAGCTCATCAGAATAAAATATGGAAGAATGTATGACAGGATTACATTTGACGACTAGGTGACAGATGTCATCTTGATAGAAGGCCGCCGACAGATGAAGATGAACTGGTACATCAGGGGTATGCAGAACATTTTTCTTCGGCGGCTGTTCTTGGTTATAACAGGCAGTAAAATAAATGCAGGTGAAGGAGACAAAAATATGGCAGATTATATAAAGGGCGTGGATCTCTCCGCTGTTGCCGAGGCTGAAGAGCTGGGTGCGAAATATTATGACAATGGTGTGCAGGGAGATATATTTGACATACTTAAGAACTATGGTGTGAATTCTGTGAGACTTCGTCTGTGGAATGATCCGTACACGGAGGACGGCGTACCTTATGGTGCGGGCACAAATGACCTTGAGGTATACAAGAAACTCGCGAAGCGCGCTATGGATCATGGAATGAGCATTCTGCTTGATTATCACTACAGTGATTTCTGGGCTGACCCGGGCAAGCAGAGGGTGCCCAAGGCGTGGAGAGGCATGGATGCGGATCAGCTTGAGCAGGCTGTGTACGACTACACAAGGGAGACTCTTTTAGAGATGAAAGATGCGGGCGTTCTCCCTCAGCTTGTTCAGGTTGGAAACGAGCTTACAAACGGACTGATGTGGCCGCTTGGGCAGAAACCAGAATATGACAATATCGCGAAGTTTGTGAGCGCAGGAATAAGGGCGGTCAGATCGGTTGGCTCTGATATTCCGGTCATGATACATCTCGACAATGGTGGCAACAATCCTATGTATGTGGACTGGTTTGACCACTACATGGAAAGAGGAGAAAATTTTGATATAATTGGAATGTCGTATTATCCGTTCTGGCATGGAACCATGAAGGATCTGGAGGCAAATATGCGGGATATGGCGGATAGATATGGCAAAAAGATAGTTATTGCTGAGGTTTCCATGGGATTTACCATGGAGGACTATGCTGACTATGAGAAACTGGGGCCTGACGATAGAAAGGGCTATGCCACAAAACCTTCACTGGTGGAGAATCTTGACTACTCTATGACACCTGAGGGACAGGCGGAATTTATGAACGACATAATGAAACTGATAGATGATGTTCCTGGTGGTGATGGCTTTTATTATTGGGAGGCAGGCTGGATACCAGTACCGGGAAGCGGCTGGGCTACGGAAGGTGCTCTGTCATATATAGAGGAGTCTGGACCATGCGGAAATGAATGGGCAAATCAGGCACTTTTTGATTATGACGGACATGCTCTGCCGGCACTTAAGACTATACGTGATTACAAGCCGCTGCACAGCGACTATCCACTTAAGTGAATTATGGGGACGGAGGTGTCTGTCCCCTCCGTCCCCGTGGTTTCTGATAGTAAAGTACATATTTTTGATACATTTGGATATGTTTTGGTTGGGCGGGTCTGTGTATAATATATACAGATGCGCCCTTTTAATATATTTGGCAAATTTACAGATGGGGGACAGGACGGGTTGTTCTGATTGATCAGGAGGTAAGGTATGAAAAAAGTAGCATTGTTCATGGATGGCTGGAAGAGGTATTTCACCTACGCCTGGCCGCTGGGATTTATGCAGAAGATAAAGGAGGCCAGGGCTGATGTGAATTTGTACATATTCAACAGCAATGGCAATTGGAACAGGGACGACGGTTACAGCTATGGAGAATACAATATATATAATCTGCCGGAGCTGACAGACTTTGATGGGATCATAATATCTGTCAACAATATCAAATATCCGGAAGTCACGGCGGAACTGCTGGACAGGATAAGGAAGAGCGGAGTTCCGGCTATAAGCCTCGAGACTGCTTTTGACGGTCTGCATTTTGTGGGTATAGACAATTATGATGCCATGTATGACATGACTCGGCATATGATAGAGAAACACGGTGCGAAGAAGGTGTGGTATCTTGCCGGACCGAAGGACAACTATGAGGCTCAGGAGAGATGCCGGGCATTCAGGGACTGTATGGATGAATATGGCCTGACTGTGGATGATGAGGATGTCCTGTTTGGAGATTTTGGTTTCAATGACGGTGTGACGGGCTTTGAGGAGCTGCTCAGAGCACATGGACATACGTGTATAAAACACGAGAAGGATGGACCTGATTACGGCGGCCCTGCGGAGGTGTACGGTGAGATAACCAGTGGCAGTTTTGCGGATTCTGCTCCGAATGCCGAGGCTTCGAATAATGATGAGATGGATGATAGAAGGCTGGAAGAACGGGAGATAGTGAAGAAGATCCTTCCAGATGCAATAATCTGTGCAAATGACAACCTGGCTGTGGGTGTGTGCAACAGAGCTGAAGCACTTGGACTTTCAGTGCCAAAGGATTTTAAGGTTACAGGATTCGACAACTTTGATAAAGCAGCGTACTATACGCCGCGCATAACAACGGTGAGCAGGATCCGTGAGAAGATCGGAGCTGCGGCTGCAGAGATCATGTTGAATATATGGGCGGGAAACAATCCGGATACCAGCTCCTATATAGATTATAATTGTATATTCACGGAGAGCTGTGGCTGCGGCGCGGATGCCATGCTGAACGGCAGACAGTACCTGAAGAATTATATAATGGGAGTTGTGGAACGCGAGGAGATAGATGAGAGCACGCTGGATTTCACGCATTTGCTCAGCAAATGTGGTGATTACAGTGGTCTTTATCCCTGTGTCCAGACGGCATATTCGCAGGCAGGGTGTAAGAAATGCGTTATGGTTGTCGACAGATCCCTTGTGGAGATGGGGGGAGCCGGCCCGACTCTCTCAGCAGCATACGATGAGGATGTATTTGCTGTGAAAGGCTATCCTCAGAGAATGCAGATCGTGTACAAGCAAGGCGTAGCGGATGATGGTGACGATACATACCATAGTATGTTTCCTCTTCTGGATGATGAGGCAGGCGGCAATATATTTTTATTTGCGCCATTTCATTTTGGAGAAAAGGCAGTTGGGTTCTGCTGTGTCGAAAATGGATATTACCTCATGGATAAGCAGCTTTGGTCAACTGTAATGAGCGAAGTGAATGTAGCCATGATAAACCTGTTCAACAAATGGAGGCTAGAGCAGATCAATCAGGAGCTTACGGCGATATCCATAAAGGATCCACTTACCCAGATATATAACAGGGAAGGTATGAGACAGATCGCCGCAAAGGCATTTGACAAGGCTGCGGGTCAGGGCAGGGCACTTCTCATAATGTTTGCCGATATGGACAAGCTCAAATATATAAATGACACTTATGGTCACGAGTACGGAGACAAAGCTATAAGGAGTGCCGCAAGAGCCATAGCAGGTGGAGGCGGAATAAGCAGTATTCCGGTTCGATACGGCGGAGATGAATTCGTATCCATATCTATATATGATGAGACGGAATCTCCTGAGGAAAGAAAGACGGCGATCCTTGAGAAAGCCAGGGAGATAGCTGCACAGGAGAAGCTTCCATTTGCCTTGGAGTTTAGTATAGGTTATGTTATAACAGCCCCGGATGGTGATAAAACCCTTGAGGAGTATGTGAGGGAAGCGGATCACAGCATGTATCAGGAGAAGATACAGAGAAGGGTAAGCAGATAATAATAAAAAATTATCAAAAAATGGAGAATCAGGTTTTATGTGCTGATTCTCTATTTTCATTTAGTATGTTATAATTAACTGTCATGATCCAATTCGCCGCTCGCCAATCATGCAAGCGTGTTGGCTCACTTGCGCTCATTATATCATATCGCCTGTCGGCTCAATGAGGACATTCGCATTATGACGTCTTGCGCAAGCGCATCCGTCGCAATGCTCATTATATCATGATTCGCACCTACGGTGCTTTTCGTTGCTGTCGCAACTATCATGATCCAATTCGCCGCTCGCCAATCATGCAAGCATGTTGGCTCACTTGCGCTCATTATATCATGTGGACACAACGTGGATTATTTATATTAGATACTTAGGATCAAAAGGAGGATATACAATGCTTAAGAATGTAACAGACACAGTATTTTATGTGGGTGTGGATGACAAGGACATAGACCTGTTCGAGAATCAGTACATCGTGCCAAACGGAATAGCGTACAACTCATATGTCATCATGGACGAGAAGATCGCTATCATGGACATGGTGGATGCAAAGTGTGCAGACCAGTGGTTTGCAAATGTGGCAGAGGTGCTTGGCGACAGAAAGCCGGATTATCTCATCATATCCCATCTTGAGCCGGATCATTCCGCCAATCTTGGTGATGTGCTTGCGAAGTATCCGGATATCAAGATCGTATCAAATGCCAAGCTTTTCGGAATGCTTCCAAATTTCTTCGAGGTTCCTGTGGCTGACAGAAGCGTGACAGTTGCGGAGGGACAGACACTCTCACTTGGAAGCCATACGCTCCAGTTCTTCATGGCTCCTATGGTCCACTGGCCTGAGGTTATGGTCACATATGAACAGAGAGAGAAGATACTCTTCTCAGCGGATGCATTTGGCAAGTTCGGCACTCTGGATACCGACGAGGACTGGGCATGCGAGGCGAGAAGATATTACTTCAATATAGTAGGAAAGTATGGAATGCCTGCACAGGCACTTCTGAAGAAGGCAGCAGGACTGGATATCCAGAAGATATGTGCACTCCACGGACCAATCCTCACAGAGAATCTTGAATATTACATAGGCAAATATCAGCTGTGGTCAACATACACACCTGAGGATGAGGGAATCTTCATCGCATACTGCAGTCTCCATGGCAACACAGAGAAGGCTGCAAAGAAACTGGCGGAGATACTTGAGGCGAAGGGTGCTCCAAAGGTTGCGATATCAGACCTCTCAAGAGATGACATGGCAGAGTGTATAGAGGATGCATTCAGATACGACAGACTGGTTCTGGCAGCCCCAACATATGATGGTGGTGTGATGCCTGTCATGGCGGATTTCATCAACCACCTGAAGATGAAGGCGTACCAGAAGAGAAAAGTGGCATTCATTGAGAATGGTTCGTGGGCTCCAATGGCAGCCAAGCTCATGAAGGAACAGATGTCAGCGATGAAGGATATAGAGATTGTGGACGAGCACGTGACCATAAGGTCTGCGTTCAAGCAGTCGGATGTGGCAGCACTCGAGGCGCTGGCTGGAAAACTGTTATAAGAGATAAGGATAATAAACATAAAGTAAGTCTGAAACCGACTTACATACGTAGTTATTATTCATCTAACAGGTGAGTTGCTACAATAAAGTTGTTACACAGAGTTGCTATACATATCGTGAGCAGGGAATTTGAGCCCGCCGGTCCTTAGGTGGCGCTGTGAGGCGGCACATTAGTACCGCTGCAGGGCGAAATAAGCGGAAGCGACCCAGCGAATGATATGTATAGCAGCTCTGTGTTCAAAGATAGAATTGGCAACTCACCGTCCTATCAATAATGTAAGGAAGGTGTAAGACATGGCTAAGTCCATGGTTTCCGGTAAGCCCCTCAGTCTGATGCTGCAGTTTGCCACCCCGCTCTTGCTCGGCAATCTGCTCCAGCAGACGTACAATATAATAGATGCGGCTATTGTGGGGCAGATACTGGGAGATAAGGCTCTGGCGGGAGTTGGAGCAAGCAGCAGTATACAGTTTCTGGTTCTGGGATTCTGTATGGGCTGTTGCACAGGATTTGGTGTTCCTGTTGCAAAGTTTTTTGGTGCAAATAATCTGCACAAGATGAGAAAGTATATATTTAACGGCGCGGTGCTGACGGGCATCATAGCGTTGATAGTCACGATTGTATGTTCGGTGTGCTGTAATCAGATACTTCATCTGCTTTCGGTTCCGCAGGATATATATGACAAGGCATATGCTTATCTTATAGTTATATTCCTGGGAATTCCGTTCACACTCATGTACAACTATCTGTCAAGTGTGCTCAGGTCTCTGGGAGACAGCAGAACGCCGTTCATGTTTCTGGCGTTCTCGGCAATACTCAACATATTCCTTGACCTGTTCTGTATAGTTGTCCTCAAATGGGACTGCGCCGGTGCGGCTATAGCAACCATCACGGCACAGGCGGTGAGTGGAATATTGTGTCTTGTATATATCTTCAAGAAGGTTCAGATCATGCATCTTGAGGCGGAGGACAGGGAGATAGAGGGATCTGCAGTGAAGGAACTTCTCGTCATGGGAATTCCGACAGGCCTGCAGTTTTCCATAACTGCCATAGGAAGTATGGTCATGCAGTCTGCAAATAACAAGCTGGGAAGTGTGTATGTGTCAGGCTTCACAGCCGGTATGAGGATAAAGCAGTTCACTATGTGTCCATTTGATGCATTTGCAACGGCGGCATCTGTGTTCTGCAGCCAGAACCTTGGCGCCGGACAGGCAAAGCGTATAAAGCAGGGCTTGTGGCAGGCGATTGCTGTTGCAGTTGGATACGGTATAGTCGCAGGACTTGTGATGATAATATTTGGAAGACCGCTCTCCATGATATTTGTCAAGAAGAGCGCAGTGGATGTGCTTGACGCATCTGCCAAGTATCTCAGATGTATGGGCTGCTTCTACTGGAGCCTTGGAATACTGAATGTTGCACGAATGGTGACACAGGGCCTGGGATATTCCGGCCGTGCCATATTCTCCGGCGTCACGGAGATGCTGGCAAGGATCATAGTCAGCCTTGGATTTGCCGGAACATTTGGATTCACGGCCATCTGTTTTGCTGACCAGACGGCGTGGGTCACGGCGACCATCTACATATTGCCGACATGCCTTTACTGTGTGAAGAAGTCTACGGCGAAGCTTGCGGCGGCGACGTAGTTGTATATTGTTATGGATAATTGGAAGTAAGAAAAAACACCTCGGTTTGAGGTGTTTTTTTAAGTATTCTTAAAACTAATAAATATAAAGTTCAGTTGGTGACGATAGGTCACCAACTGGTAATATTTTGTAACCGTTTTATTTGTGCCAGTGCAATGAGAAGGTTGATATCGAGATTACTATAATATACAACAATACATTAAATCATAAATTTGTTGACTGCATCATTTATCTCAAATTTAGTTTCTTTGTCTGAAAGTCCAATATCTATCATGCCACGGCCGTCAAGTTCATCGCCAGGAAATAATATCTCTAAGTGCTTACCTTGTAACAGGCATCCGAGATCCTCTTTTGAAATCGATATATTGACGTATCTCTTGCTTTCCTTTGCAACTTCAGCATTTGCCATGAAACTTCCGTCGTTTGAATTTTTTATATTATATTCAGGTTTGCTCATATTGATCGTCTCCTTGCTGTTATGTAATAATGCCATATTTAGGTATATCACTTCTTATTGTTATCATCAAGCAGTTTGGGAGCGTTTTACATATTGCTTTGAGTCAAAACTATCGGTCAAACCGTCAAATGTGTCAACTCTCAACAGGAACAGTGGAGGAAGTATTCCCACTTTGACATATCCATATATTCATTATAAAATTAACCTGATTTTAATCTTTCTCATATTTTAGATTAATCATCGGTTGGTATAGTAACAACATCAGTTGATGATATCAGCAGCAAACGATAAGAAAGATGACAGATCATCGGAAGACGATGAAACTAAGATAATGAGAAAGGGTGTAAAGATCATGGATAAACTGGAAAAGGTAGAAAAGTTAAGAGAAAAAACAGGTGTAAGTTACGAAGATGCGAAGAATGCGCTTGAGGCGTGTGATTACGATCTGCTGGATGCGATCATTTATCTGGAGAAGCTGGACAAGGTGAAAGCCCCTGAGGTGGAGAGCTTTACCACAGGCGCAGAGCAGCAGACATCAACAGAGTTCGAGCAGGCACAGCAGACATATACAAATGACTGCAACAAAGTGACGTTTGGACAGATGATGGACAAATTTTTCAAATGGTGCGGCAAGGTGTTAAAGAAGAGTGTGGACAGCACATTCATAGTAGAACGCAGAGGCCAGACCATGATAAACGTTCCTGTTCTGGTGCTTGTGATCGCACTCATACTTGCATTCTGGGTAGTGCTTCCACTTCTTGTTGTAGGTCTCTTCTGTGAGTGCAGGTACCATTTTGAAGGAATTGGTGACATCAACGTAAACCTTAATAGCGCATGTGACAAAATGGCAGACTCGGTTGACAACCTTAAGTCCGACGTCAACAACAAGTAATCAGAAAGATATATAAAAACAATATCAACACAGAATAAAAAGCTATATGTAATAAAAACAACGTATATATCAAGTTGGTATAAATTGAAAAAGAAAAATATTAAAAGAAAAAACAGACATAAAAAAGATGAAAACAGGAATATCTTTTAACGGTATTCTGTTAATTACTAGCTGATATAGTTTGGTTTTGAGAATGTAATGTCTGTGAAATATACCTCTGCAATGGGTAGCCGTGGCGACTGAGCTTTGGTGCTTCTTGCCGAGGCAGAGACCACAAACGTCCTTATCGCGGTCGGCGCCGAGTGCAGATAGAAGCAAGCCAAAGCGAAGGAAGATAGGCGTAATTGCAGAGGTATATTTCACAGGCTTACTTAAAAACCAAACTATATCAGCGTCCGTCATAAAAGAAAGGAAAAAGATATGGCACAGAAGATTCTCATTGTGGAGGATGAAGAGAAAATTGCAAGATTTGTGGAGCTGGAGCTGCTGCATGAGGGATACGAGGCGGAGAAGGTATTTGATGGAAGAACAGGGTTGGACAAAGCTCTGTCCGGTGGCTTCGACCTCGTGGTGCTGGATGTGATGCTTCCGGGACTCAACGGTCTGGAGGTGCTTCGAAGAATCCGCAAGGAGAGTGATGTGCCGGTCATCATGCTGACCGCGAGAGATGCGGTCATGGACAAGGTATCTGGTCTTGATGCCGGTGCAGACGATTATCTCACCAAGCCATTTGCCATAGAGGAGCTGCTTGCCAGGATAAGGGTTGCGTTGAAGAGACGCGGAGTTGCGGAGGTTCACACACACAGGATAGAGATCCGTGGAGTGTGCATGGACACCGACAGGCATGAGGTTACAGTGTGCGGCGAGATAGTTGAGCTGACAAACAGGGAATTTGAGCTGCTGAGAACACTCATGGAGAACAAGGACATCGTTATGGACAGGGAAAAGCTGCTGAATGCGGTGTGCGGATACGATTACCTTGGAGAGACAAACATCATAGATGTGTATGTGAGGTATCTGAGAACAAAGATAGATGACAGATTTGGCGTGAAGCTCATCACAACGGTCAGGGGCGTCGGATATGTTATCAGAGAATGACCAATGTGAATACCGGCACGGAGCAGACAGATATGTGACAAGCCAGCAACGCATGGCACGGATACGCACAGATAGAGAGAAAATACATGGGAAAGAAAACTAACGAAAACAAAAGAATGTCATCGATAGCCAGAAGGATAAATATGAGCTTCTGGCTCAAAGAACTGGGCAATGTGATACTTATAGATATCGTCATTGCCTTTCTTATTGTAAGTGTATTTGCCGTGTGGGGCAGGAAACAGCTGCCACAGGGCGTGGGCGGAATGAGATATTACGTTGAGAAAAATGAAGATGGCGGAGCGTATGAATATATAATAGAAGGGTCAGATGAGAAGAAGTACAGATATGACGTTAAGATCCTTTGGGATATCATAGAGCTTCCGGGCATTATATTGCTGGGGATGGAGACTATAGTGTTGTTTGCTGCGTTGTTCAGGACAGCGGATGTCAGAAGGAGATTAAAGCCGTTGAACGATCTGGCAGTTACGGCGGAAAAGCTCAGCAAAGAGCCGATGGATCACAATAAGATAGACGATCTGGAGAAAGCCATATCGCACCTGTCTGCGGATGATGACGAGCAGGTTATACACACCGGAGACAAGGATCTCCAGAGCATAGAGATCGCGCTCAACAATCTGCTCAGAAATATGAAGGAAAATGAGAAACGTCAGATGAGATTCGTGTCGGATGCTTCCCACGAGCTCAGGACGCCTATTGCGGTGATCCAGGGATATGTGAATATGCTCGACCGATGGGGTAAGGATGACGAACAGGTTCTGGAAGAGTCCATAGAGGCACTCAAAAATGAATCCCAGCACATGAAGGAGCTTGTGGAACAGTTGTTATTCCTTGCAAGGGGCGACAGTGGAAGGCAGCACCTGAACATGGAGAAAACCGATCTCAACCGCATGGTAAGTGAAGTGTGGGAGGAGTCCATGATGATAGACGAGAGCCACAGATATGAGTTCCGTGGTACTGAGAATGAGGCGTGTGTGCTCGGCGATGTGGCGATGATCAAGCAGTCCGTCAGGATATTTGTCCAGAACGCGGCGAAGTATTCTGAACCCGGCACGGCCATAATACTCGGTGTAAAAGAGGAGCCCGGTTATGTCAGTTATATGATAGAGGACGAGGGAACCGGAATGAATCCGGGCGATCTGGCTCATATATTTGACAGATTTTACCGCTCGGATGAGGCCCGGAATAATGAGACCGGAGGCTCAGGTCTTGGCCTGTCCATCGCTAAATGGATCGTGGATGCCCACGGAGGTACCATACAGGTAATATCCAGAGCGGATATAGGATCAAGATTTGTTGTGAGGTTTCCTAAAATTGCTTAAAAAGAGAGGTTGCATATATTTATTGGTAATCTGAGTATCTGTGGTTGCTGAACAATCCCAGAATACAGCCTGCACTTCCTAAAATTATGTATTCTTTCATAAAAGAGGCGAGAGTCTTAACTGAGTGAACATCAATATACCATGGTATGATAGCATTAAAGAGATTTCCTCCGCTAAGAGACAGGATGATCAGTGTAAATGATAAAATGATGGCTATGGTGATGTTCTTCGCTGTATATACTGTGCCGTAATATAAACCGCAGAAGCAATATATTATAATAAGATTTTTGGCTATAAATCTTTCTGGGTAGAGAATTGTCCTGAAGAACAACAACGATGTTATGGCACACATTAATAAAGACAGGTATAAAAATGGAATAATTGTTTCTACCCATTTTATTCTGTGGGCTATGTAAAAAAGTTCCCGGCTTGGGCTATATACAAACGGCATAAAGGTTATTGTATATAGCAGCATAACGCACACAGGATATGCTATGCAGTAACACTGCTGCAGTGCGTTTTCTTTATCCTGCAGATCAAGGGGTTTCATCATCATAAAGCCCGTAATAGCAGCTAAAACAGCTATAATTACACAGAGTATCATTCCCTTACGCAATATAAATAGTGAGTTATGTATTCTTTGCACCATAGTTACACTCCGTTCCTGTAAGACTTAAGAATATACATGTATCCATCTTCCAAAGTGGGATCAGCTGATGCAGGCTCTGAGGTATCAATAGAAGGGGAAGCCAAAAGCCTGGTCATGGCTGTTTTGATTCCGTCTGTAGTGTCTTTTGCAATTATATAGCCTTGATCGATAATTTCTATATAATCACACAAAAACTCCGCATCGTCTACGATGTGTGTGGATATAATAATTATCTTGTCATCACAATTGGTTTGTTTTATAAGATCCCTGAATCTGAGTCTTTCCTCAGGATCAAGACCTGCTGTCGGTTCATCGCATATTATTATAGGGGGATTGCCAAGAAAAGCCTGGGCGATTCCAACACGTCTCACCATTCCGCCAGACAGAGTATGAGCCTTTTTGTCAATATAACTTGATAAATTGACACTTTCTATAACTGATTCGATGTCTTCATCAAGACTACATGATGAAATACCCTTGGAAAATGCAATATAACGCATACATTCTCTTACGGTCATTCCGGGAAAAAGACCAAATTTCTGAGGCAGATACCCGATATCAACAGAATGTATATTTGCTCCGTTCAGGAGAATGCTTCCGGTAGCTGATGGATATAACCCAATAAGGGATCTCATGAATGTGGTTTTGCCGGCACCATTAGGACCGAGTAGTCCGTGTACTCCTGATTCAAAATTACAGTTTAAATTGTGAAGAATTGTGTTCCCTCCCAAAGTAGTTGTCATATTTTTTATTTCCAGCATAATAATCCCCCTTTATCTGAACGGATACAAGTTACTTTATTCTGTTGTTTCAGTGATGCCAAGTTCGTCGTATACATCTTCCTGAATCTTTTGAAGTTCCTCATCGGTGAGAATTGAATCAATATTGTACCAATTACCTGTCTGTATATAATTGGTGTAGTAAATATCCAAATTACCTGCAGCATCAAACATCACCATGTCAGAACCGTACATATATGCATTTCTGTGTATTGGTTGTATCAGGATTGTTTTCCCGATAAGGGAATAATCAGTTGCCTTTTCTTCAGGTGTATAGTTTATATATTTTTTTATCTGGCTTGTTATGTAGTGGTTTCGACTCGGATCGGTGTCCGCGCCAATATATGGGAAAATGTATCGCACATTATCAATAATCTGTTCTCTCCAAAATATGCCGGAAACAATGCTTAGCTGATCACTGAAACCACTGAACGTGTCACCGGACAAGCTGAGATTGCTATACGTAGTAAAATCAGAGTATATGGATACTGTGAACCTGCTCAGATCCTTAGGAAGCTGGCAATATCCGTTTTGAAATAAGTCTCCATTTCCAGCAATTGGGTAATACGGGAAGTTCCCAGGAAGATATGCACCATTTTCCCCTGTGTAGCAAATATTGTAGGATTTTCCTGTATACTTTATGTATATGGATGAGAGATTGCCGGCTTCGTTGTATATGCATAGCTTATTCCCATTTCTGCTATAGCGGATAGCATTATCCTTATCATCTGCTATATAGTCGATATTGTAATCTTTACAGAGTATAAAATGGTATTCAGGGAGACTGGTGTCTGATAGCTGCATATACATATCTGCGATCAAATTCTTCCTTATGTCAAAATGTATGTTATACTCTGTAACATAAAAATCTATTTCCTTTGTTGGAGTAAGTAATTCCTGTTCATTTGCAAATAAATCCGAGGAATCGTCTGCGTATCCAGGGTTACTACCATTATATGGGATGTTGCAGATATAAATAAAGGAAAACGAGCATAACACTGAAAATATGGTGGCAAAAATCAAAGATAACTTCTTGTATCTGAAGAAATTTGTGATCAAATATACGGAGATCACGCCAAATACTATATACAAAGGTTTGGACAGAAAATGTATATTTACAGGAATTAAAGCTGCTTCATCTGGAATATAAGTAAGAGAAGCACAGAATATATTGGATATTTCCTGTATACTGCCGATTTTATCTTCCGCAGGAAAGGTGAACTTACCCGATTGCAATATGGCAACTATAGTGAACCCAAATAATGCAAGATAGGCAAGGATAGTATTGTTGATATACGATATGATGAGCCCAGTCATAACCGCACAAGTGTTAACCATAAATACATGTGTGAAAATAGCCTTAATTGTATATATATAAAAGTCTGCAGAGGAAGAACCTGACAGTATACAAAGGCATATACATATAACTAACATGCACATACATAATAAGACATTTATGATAGAGAGAATAAGCAGTTGCTGTGATTCTCTTTTAATTGATGACATAGTGTATGTGCTTATGCTCTCTACCACATTGGTTTTTTTTACGATAGATGTGTATTCAAAGGACAAGTACAAAAACAGAATATAATAATATATGGAATTTCCAAGCATCATATCTGTATGTTCAACTATATCAATGTAGTTAAATTCTCTAAGCAGACTGTCTTCAATGAATTTGTATACTGAGTATAAAATACAAAATATGATAGCAGCGATGGAAGGCCAAAAGCATTGTGGAGTTTTCCTGAATAGTATGTAATTCTGTTTAAGCATTACCTGGTTCCTTTCAATATTTTAATAATCTATTCTTGCCCAGCCAATACCAGGTTTACTGGTATTGTTCTGATATAATTTTACTGTTAGTTTTTGGCTATAACCAGTTTTGGAGGAGTATATGTAATTAAAATTTGTATTAGGAATACATCCTCCAGTTATGTAGGTTTGTGATTTTGCATTATCAGTTATGCTGTATCTTATGCCAGTACCACCGTTTAGCGCTCCACCGTTTATTTGTGCACTAGCACAGCTTACTGTTGCACTTTTGCTTGTATCTTTCATTACAAGGCTTATTGACTTCGAACTAGCATTGGCTATTGTTGGTAATAACAACATAAAGCATAAAGCTAGTATAGATAATAGCATTGATTTAGAGTGTTTCATGTTTAATTTTCCTCCCATTTTAATAATAAGTATAACTACTTTACCTCCCATCATTAATAAATTATAATTAGTAAAGTTTAGTTGCTCTAAAATTTACGTAAGTTGTATTAATTGGTAAATGAAAGGCGGAAGATGTTAAAAGTTGCTATATGTGATGATGAGCAGAAGGATATAGACATTGCAGAAAAATGCATATTGGAGTATTCGTTTAAACACAATCTGGATATTGAATGCGCCAACTACAGGACGGGGCAGGAATTGCTGGACAAGATGGAATCTGGTGAACATTATGATTTTTTTGTCTTTGATGTGGAAATGAAGAAGGAGGATGGAATATATATCGCCTCAATTATCCGAAAAAGATACGACAAAAATGCAATTATCATTTTTGTAAGCAATTACCCGGGACATATGGGACGGAGCTTTTCTGTGCATGCATATAATTATATTCAGAAACCTCTTAAATATATAGAGTTGGAACAAGTATTATCTCAGGTTTTGCGTGAGATAAGGGACATGGAGTTTAATAAGTTGATTGTGCCAGCGGCAGATGGAGAAAGAGTTGTTAATATATCTGATATTATGTATATAGAAACCTCGAGAAAATTTCAAAAGAGTGTAGATATTCATTCTGCAAAAGAGATTATACAGGTTACAGGAAATTTAAAAAAATGGTTTAACTTGTTAAAGGACAAAAGGTTTGTATACAGCTTTAAGGGGTATATTGTAAATATAGATCACATAGTTACCTTGAGAGGCGGGGAGCTTGTTTTGGATAATAACGAGATTATTCCGTTGTCAAGGAAATATGAGGAAGAGGTAAGGAAGAGTCTTATTAATACGGTTATATCAGATGTGGGGAGCATCAGAGGTTAAAGGGTGAGTTATTTAGTATTAATTTTTATATCAGCAATTATGGATGCTGTGACTGTAAAAGTTTATGTAGAGAAATGGCTTGGAAAGCCTACGCTTAGAATATCGACAATAGCATATTGGGGTATATTTATTTTAACAGAGCTGGCTTCAAGAGGCGGACAGCTTTTCATGATAGACGTGTCACAGGAGAAAGCAATGGTCAGCCAGGTGTCCGCACATATAGTTATCATGCTCGTATTTATTTGCCTATATGATTCCCGTATAGCTGAATGTATATCTGCGTTTATTATATGGGTATTGGGTTATCTGGTGAGCATCGGTTTATCTGATGTAGTGGTAATTACAACGGATCAGATGCTGTATGACGGTGGAATAACTCATCTGATCTCGGTGATGGATATGTATGCACAGTTTATTATGCTGCCTGTCCTGATCATAATACTGGTAGTGAGAAATTATGTATCAGGTAGATATTCATTTAAACAGTTGGTCATAGTGCTTATAACTCCAATGATAAGTTGTTATCTATACTTGATAATACCAGAACAGATCGTGCTTTTGTCAGGGTATGGATTTATATTTGTGCTGATAATTGTGCTGGTCTTAAATGTTTTGAATTATTATCTGTTTGATAACATGGTGGATAATTATAAATTGAAAAATCAGGTAACAATGCTTGGTTATCAGTTGGAGCATCAGTCGGATAAATATGACCAATTGGTTCTTTCTTATAAGAAAATTGGCAGTATGGTTCATGATACCCAAAAGCATATAAGCTATATAAGGTCATGCATAGAAGAGAAAGAATATGACAGGATAAGAACAGTATGTGATAGATATGAGGAAGAATTAAAAAATAAATATGTTGTTTCAAAAACAGGAAATCTTGTTATTGATACATTTGTGAACAGTGCGTATACATTTGCCCAAAACAATGGCGTGAAATTTCATACGGATTTTAAGTTCGATAAAAATTCAATAATGGTCTCTGACTATGATATGTGTATAATAATAGGAAATCTGCTGGATAACAGTATCAATGCATGTAAGAAACAGAAGGAAAAAGAGGGGGTATATATAAAGCTGGCAATAGTGCAGACAGATCGGCATTTGGTAATAGATGTGAAAAATAGCAGTACACAGTCTGACGTGGGCGGCAGTAAGGATATGACTCATGGATATGGTATACAAAATGTGAAAAATACCATGGACAAGTACAATGGAATAATGGAGATAAAGAATACATATGGGGAATATGAAACACTTGTGCTGATCCCCATAAATCAGGATTAAATGTACATAAACCGCATGCCCCCGCATAGACTGTAAAAACAGAATATGCGGGGGCTTTTTCTTTGAAGGATTATATAGAAGAGCGGGCAATCGAAGCGGCAAATTATATCATAGACACAAGGGCGACTGTGAGACAGACAGCGGACAAGATGGGTATAAGCAAATCAACGGTGCACAAGGATATAACGGAACGGCTGGTCCGTATAAGACCCATGCTGGCGGCCCAGGCCAGGGTGGTGTTGGATGCCAACAAGGCGGAGAGACATATAAGAGGAGGGCTTGCCACGAGGGAGAAGTATCTGCATGTCACAAAGTTTTAACATAGCTTATGTTGTATTTTTCTCTGATTTGGGTTAAACTTTTGATGATTGTATAATAGCGGACTAAGTGTGGGCTATTAGAAAATGGCAGTTTAACTATAGATTAGAGGTTAGGATATGAGATTTATTCATGTTTCGGATGTGCATTTGGGGATGATTCCTGACAAGGGAAAGCCTTGGAGCGATGTCCGTGCGAAAGAGATAGAAGAGACATTTGACAGGATCCTGGATATTGCGGAGGAGAGAAAGGTAGATCTGCTCCTCATTGCCGGCAATCTGTATCACAGTGCGCCGAAGGCTGCGGATCTTGCAAAGCTTGATGCCAGACTTGCAAAACTTACAAATACAAGAACGGTGATCATTGCGGGCAGTAGTGATTACATTGAAAGTGGATCTCCATCGGAGAATTATGAGTTCACATCGAACACAGTGCTTCTTCCGGCTGGGGAGTTCAGCAATGCGTATTTTGAAGATATTAATACCTGTGTGACCGGTTTCAGCTATGGACAGGCGGAATACACGGAGGATTTCTCAGAGGGGATAGATGCCCAGACGGAAGGCGCTGTCAATATACTTCTCATGCATGGAGGAGATGCCAGCCACAGTCCATTTAATTTCCGAAAGCTGGCTGACACAGGATTTGACTATGTGGCACTCGGACACCTGAGAAAGCCGAAGCACATGGTGAAGAACCGTATGGCATATCCGGGATCGCCGGAGCCTTTGTCACCTTCTGACACAGGAAAGCATGGCTTTATTTATGGACAGATAATAAACGGAGAGACAAGGATAAAGTGGGAGCCTGTTGCCTGCAGGAATTACATCAACCTTGGACTTGAGATAAAGCCGGAATATACTGACAGACAGATCGAGCATGCTGTTCTGAAACAGATCGATAAGATGGGAACGCAGAACATATATCGGGTTATCCTGAAGGGTCAGAAGGGGCGCGGAGTGAGACCTCAGTTTGATGATGTGTCTCAGGATTACAAGATATATGAGGTTGTGGATAATACGATGTTCGAGTACAATGCTGATGGTCTCAAGAGGGACAATGAGCACAATGTACTTGGAAGATTTATCGCTGAGTTGTCCGGTGAGGATGACGAGGTCAGCAAAAAGGCACTTGAATATGGTCTTGAGGCGATCATAGCAACTGGAGAAAAGTAATGTATATAAATAAACTTTTTTTGAAAGAATTTGGAAAATTCAATAACAAAGAAATAAAGCTGGACAAAGGCTTGAATGTGCTCTATGGAGAGCCCGGAGCCGGCAAGAGTACGATCAGGGATTTTGTGTCCGGTATACTGTATGGTATGAATAAAACCAAGGGTCTTGGAGCCCGGGGAGACAATTTTGCATTAAGAAAGCCATCCGGTGGAAATGGATATGCCGGAAAGGCACAGGTGACAAATGCCGGAAAGAGTCATCTTATGGAGAGAAATTTCAACATGTCCACGGACGGTGCAACGCTCACTGATATAGAGAGTGGTAAGGATGAGAGACTTGTGTCTAAGAATTCCTACAGAGGTGTCCTGTTTGATATGGACAAGAGCACATTTGTGGATGCAATGTGTGTTGATCCGCCGGAGGAGATGGGCGGAGATGACAAAGCTTTGTGTGACAGACTCGAGAAGTATCTTCAGAATATGAAGGAGACGGGCTGCAGCGGAATAAACAGAGCAGACGCGGTGGCGTATCTTGAGAACGAAAAGAAGAAATATGACAATCAGAAGTATCTGGTTCAGATAGAAGAGCTGGAAGCCCAGATGGATGAGCTGGGTGAAGTTGATAAGGAGCTTGAAGACATCCGAACTGCCAGACGTGAGGAGCTTGATGCTTATAATATGGAGATCGCACGTTTGAAGAGAGAGGCAAGGCAGCTTGTGAATGAAAAGGATGCTGAGATCCCTGACGATGATGAGGACAGGGAGCGAAGCAGAATATTCCTCGAGGTTGAAGCTATAGATGATGAGGACGAGCTGAAGGAGAAAAAGAAGCAGGAGAAGAAGGACAAGAAGCTGACGGACAATATATTTGTCATAATGGCAACAGGAATACTGGTTGTTGCAGTGGTCATGCTAGTGGTTCACCTTGTTGGTTTTCAGAAGTCCATACAGCAGCTATTCACGATATGTACGATTGCGTTTGTTGCTATAACCATCATAGATGGATTGTTCAGGAAAGGCGCATTTGACAGTGATAAGCTTCCGTCTGAGGAGGAGTTCAGGAGAACCATATATGAGATGGGAAGAGCAACTGAGTCGAGAACGGTTCGCGTTGAGATAGACAGAGCTTTTCAGGAGGAGCATGACAGGAAGCTTGATATGTTCAAGTTCCAGGAGCATGATGCCATAGAGAAGAGGGATGCCTACTATGAACTCAAGGAGAAGAGAGACGCCATATTTGCCGATTATGATGTGCTTGAGACTGAGAAGAAGGCCATAGATAAGGCTATCAATACCATAATGGACATATCGGAGGAGTTCTCAGGACTGTTTGCCGGTATGGACGGCAGAGTATCGGATATTCTTAGCGCACTCTCCGGTGGACAGTATCAGGAGGCAAAGCTCGATGATGAGATGCATGTTGCAGTGAAAAAGGATGACCATTTCTTCCGGGCGGAGTTCCTGGGACATGAGGTCGTTCGGCAGGTGTATCTGGCTGTG
The DNA here is from genome assembly GCF_040227395.1 of Coprococcus sp. RTP21428st1_C9_RTP21428_210409. NCBI lineage: Bacteria > Bacillati > Bacillota > Clostridia > Lachnospirales > Lachnospiraceae > Coprococcus > Coprococcus sp. RTP21428st1_C9_RTP21428_210409. The sequence continues at coordinate 2,334 of NZ_JBEHVV010000009.1, read as the reverse complement.
CGGCTGGCTGTTGCAGAGATACTTAACAACGAGAAAATGCCACTTGTGCTGGACGATGTGATAGATGTAACCGATGAGAGTCAGCTCACGGGAGTGCTCAAGGCGATGAGTATGGTGAACACTGAGCAGACGATATTGCTTACATCCGATAAGGATCTGGTTAACAGACTTGAGGATATGCATATAGCATGCAATGTGGTGACATTGTAGAAAGTTTCTAATAATAAATAATTAAAAGACCTGCGGAAGCTTGCGATACATGGTATGTATCAGGTGAGCTTCCGTAGGTCTTTTTTGTAAGTCTATAATTGTATATTAGTAATTCTCGTAGTTATCTGAGATAGTGTGCTTCTCCTTGTACTCAGCAATTCTCGCACTGATTCTCTCTGATGGATCAAGAAGATCGCTGAGAGATGCATCGTGGTTGAGGTGATCGATAATGAGTGCAATGTACTTGCTCATGTCGGCTGATACATACCAGTCGCGGTCTGCAAGCTCAGGAAGCTGATAAGTGAGGTTGGTTGTGATGACCTTCTCAATGAGACCTTCCTCGTGACACTTGTCAAATACCTCAAGACCCTTGGTGAAGAGACCAAATGTAGCAAGTGCAAATACTCTCTTAGCCTTTCTTGCCTTGAGCTGCTTGGCAACATCTATCATACTCTCGCCTGATGCGATCATGTCGTCGATGATGATAACATCCTTGCCTTCAACTGAATCACCGAGGAACTCATGGGCAACGATAGGATTACGTCCGTCCACAACTCTTGAGTAATCTCTTCTCTTGTAGAACATACCTACATCTACACCGAGAAGGTTAGCGAAGTAGATAGCTCTGTGCATAGCACCCTCGTCAGGTGATATAACCATCATGTGGTCGTTATCTATCTCAAGATCAGGAGTTGATCTAAGAAGTGCCTTTACAAACTGGTAAGTAGGCTTTACGTTCTCGAAGCCGCTCTTTGGAATAGCATTTACAACACGTGGGTCGTGAGCGTCAAATGTAACGATGTTGTCTACACCATACTGCTGAAGCTCCTGGAGCATAACTGCACAGTCGAGGGACTCGCGTCCTGATCTCTTGTGCTGACGGCTCTCATACAGGAAAGGCATGATGACAGTGATCTTTCTAGGCTTGTCTGTCATGGCAGAGATGATTCTCTTCAGATCAGCATAGTGATCGTCAGGAGACATTCTCTGAGTCTGGCCACCCATGGTGTATGTGCAGCTATAGTTTCCTACATCAAGCATGATATATATGTCTTTACCGCGGACTGACTCGTTGACAATACCCTTTGCCTCACCTGAACCAAATCTAGGGCAGTCTGCCTTGATAAGGTAAGAGTCCTTCTCGTAACCGTGGAATACGATGCTTGACTTGTTCTCGTTCTGACGGTTCTTTCTCCATTTTACGATATAAGAATCGACCTTCTCTCCGAGAGGTACAATGCTCTTATGAGCAATGATTCCTAAGCTTCCTACAGGTATTGTTTCCAACTTGCTATCGTCTGGCATAATAAAAATCCTCCTAATCTGCTTTCGTTGTCTACCTTTTGTTCCTGGCTATGCTTTTCATTCTTTTTACATAGCGGATGTTATCTCCGTAGAGATTGAAGATGAGATAGCTATCAACTATTCGTGACATGATACGCTCTGTATACCTGTTCTTGAATTCCTGCAGATCAAGATTAGTAGAAATGAGAGTAGACTGTCTCTTGATAGTTCTCGTATTTATAATCTCAAATAACTGAGACAGGACAAATGAGTTGGTGTACTCTGTGCCCAGATCGTCAATTATAAGAAAATCGCAGTTATATATGTAGTCATACAGCATCTTCTGATGCGGTTCATGACCACCCTTTATTATAATGTCCTGTAAGATATTATCAAATAAATTTATCGCCGACAAGTATAAAACTGTATAACCTTTGTCTAAAAGTTCCTTAGCGATACAATTTGTCAGGAAGGTTTTGCCTGTTCCGGTCTCTCCATATATAAGAATGCCCGGTCTGCTGTCCTGAAAATTCTCTGTGAACTGTCTTGATGCAGACAATATGCTCTGTGCATTCTGGTAAGGAGTGTAATTGTAGCCAGCAATGTGTTCATCTCTGTAGAAATCAGGATTGAAGCTGGCAAAATTCTCCGTCTCCAGCACCTTCTCTATGGTGGACTGCTGGTACAACTGGCTGATGACCATGTGTTTCAGACATGAACATGGCTTACCATCTACATATCCGCTGTCTCTGCATGCGGGGCAGTTGTATATCGGTGCCAGATAATCGTCAGGGTATCCGGTCTGTGCCATGAGCTGATGCTTCTCATCGCGGAGAGCGT
>NZ_JBEHVV010000008.1:43947-66012 GCF_040227395.1 Coprococcus sp. RTP21428st1_C9_RTP21428_210409 | reverse complement strand
ACCTGTACAATACAGGATAGCATCCATGTGTTCAGCCTAGTTCATAAATATGTGTCCAGGATTCTGGGTACATATCACAACCTACTGTCATTTTTTATATACAAGATTTTATAATGACATTATTATGATGATATATTACAATTTTCAATAATAATCATGACTGAGATCAATAATTATTTACAATGTCATACAACAGATCTATCGTCTTATCTATGCCGTACTTCGAAGTATTGATACATATGTCGTATCCCTTCATCTCGCCCCATCTCTTGGATGTATAATAGTTGTAATATGAAGCTCTGGCCTTGTCTTCCTTCTTGATCATATCCTTGGCCTTCGATTCACTTATGTTGTACTTCTTGGCGATTCTGGCTGTTCTGTCATCCATGTCTGCATACAGGAATATATTCACCACGTTGTCCAGATCCCTGAGTGCGTAATCAGCACATCTGCCGACAAATACACATGAACCATCTTTCTCTGCAAGATTCTTGATGGTGTCAAATGCCGCAAGGAAAACTTTGTGGTTGAGAGGAAGCTCTGTTGAACTGCCAAATCCCAGTGAATATGGATCCATCACCAGTGAGTAAAGAAAGCTATTCGTAGGCTTTTCGTCAAAGCTGTCAAAAATCTCTTCACATATTCCACTGTTCTTTGCTGCCTCTTTAAGTAACTCCTTGTCATAAAATGGTATGTTCATCTTTTCTGCAAGAGCTTCTCCGATCTGCTTGCCTCCACTTCCGAACTGTCTACCTATAGTAATAATCTTCTTCTCTGCCATAGTAACCACTCCCATCTTCTCGTATTCTCCATGTAAGAAATATCAAAATATATTACTTATGTACAAAATACTTAAATTCCTATATGGGTTATTATAACATTTATACAATAAACTGTAAATAAAAAAGTATAGACAATTGCACGTAATTTGTGACAATTGTCTATACTCGTTTGTTACATTATATTAATTTAACAGTTTTAGCTTCTTTATAAGATCTTCAAAATATTCCGGCAGATCAGCCTTGAACTCAACGTATTCCCCGGTTGAGGGATGTTCAAAACCGAGAATACCAGCATGCAGCGTCTGTCCCTGCAGCTTAAACGGACATTTCTTCGGTCCATAAACTTCATCCCCAAGTATGGGATGTCCAATGGATGCCATATGAACTCGGATCTGATGTGTCCTGCCGGTCTCAAGCTGACACTCAATAAAGGTATACTTTCCTCCAAAACGCTCCAGAACTCTGTAATGTGTGACGGCATGTCTGCCATTTCTGGTATTGATCGCCATCTTCTTCCGATCCTTAGGACTTCTTCCGATCGGCGCATCCACAGTACCATCATCCTGTGCGATATTTCCATGGACTATGGCATAATACTTTCTGGTTATACTATGCTCGTGAAGCTGCTCAGACAATGATCTATGGGCATTATCGTTCTTACACACCACAAGTACACCTGTTGTATCCATATCTATCCTGTGAACGATTCCCGGCCTGAATTCTCCATTTATACCGGAAAGGGAATCCTTAAAATGGTACATCAGTCCGTTGACCAGAGTCCCACTGTAGTGTCCCGGTGCCGGATGGACCACCATTCCCTTTGGTTTATTCACAAGTATCACATCATCATCCTCATATATGATGTCGAGCGGTACATTCTCAGGCTCAATGTCAATGCTGACCGGGTCCGGCACAGATATATCAAAAATATCTCCGGTACGTACACTGTAGCTCGGCTTTGAAGCCTTACCGTTGACCTGAATATATCCGTCATCAAATAACTTCTTTATGAAAGATCTCGAATAATCGCTGAAATACCCGCTGAGAACCTTGTCTATTCTTTTCCCTGCCCAGTCGTCGCTGGCTTCGATGTTATATTCTTCCATATACTATTCCTGTCCATCTGTCTGTTTTTGGTGTATGATCTCTGAGAGCTCATCATCCTTATACTTGAACAGCACCAGAATAACTATAACAATAAAACTGCATGTGACAAATATATCTGCGACATTGAATACCGGGAAGTTAATAAGGCAGAAGTCAAACATGTCAACCACATATCCACGGGCAACTCTGTCGATCATATTGCCGACAGCTCCCGATATGAGAAATACCAGTGATATCCTGAGCGGTGTATATTTCTTTTCCTGATTGCCTGCAAGCCTGATGTATACATATATAGCCGCAAGCAGGATCACAAATGTTATCGCAAGCAGGAAAACGATCTTACCTGAGAAACTTCCCCAGGCCGCACCTCTGTTCTGAACATAGTTGAGCTGGAAAACTCCATCGATTATTTTCCTTGTCTGTCCAACCTGAAAGTTGGTTGATATGAGATGTTTCACCAGTTGATCTAAAGCTGTAAGAATAATAATGGCAAGTATAGCCATCGGTATTCTCTTTTTCATAATATCCGTTCCTCCTTTGAACATCAATGCCACTCAAATGCCTTTTTCATATCATCAGGAACGACATTGGTATTGATATATGCATCGCCAATAGTGTGAAGAAGGATAAATTTTATCTTGTCCCCAACCATCTTCTTATCGTTCTTAGTGTACTCTATGACAGCATCTGCATCGACAGGGTAGTCCTTGAGAGTAGGGAAACCAAACATATCAAATGCATGTATGATCTTATGAAGCTCGTCCTCTGTGATGTCACCCCTATTGTATGAGATAACAGACGCAAGGCAGCATCCGATGCCGACACATGCCCCATGACTCAGCTTAAGGTCGAGGTATCTCTCTATGGCATGTCCAAGAGTATGTCCAAAATTGAGCAGAGCTCTGTCGCCCTTCTCCGTAGGATCGTTCTCCACAACAACTCTCTTGATGTTGCAGCTCACCCTGATCATCTCCATCAGGACATCCTTATCCCTTGCAAGTATTCTGTCGTGGTTTTCTATAAGCCAGTCAAAATATGCAGAATCCTTTATGAGTCCATGTTTTATGATCTCTCCCATTCCCGAAATAAACTGCTCATCGGATAACGTGGTGAGTGTTGACACATTGATATACACAAGCTTTGGCATGTGAAAGGCTCCGACCATGTTCTTATATGAATCAAAGTCAACGCCTGTCTTTCCACCAATACTGCTGTCCACCTGTGCCAGAAGACTTGTAGGTATCTGTACAAAGTCTATGCCTCTGAGATACGTTGCAGCAGTAAATCCGGTTATATCGCCCGTCACGCCGCCTCCAAGAGCCACCAGAAGATCTTTTCTGTCAAACTTTGCAAGAATAAGCTTCTCGTAGATCATCTTTACTGTATCAAGATTCTTCTGAGACTCACCGGCCTCAAATATAATAGATATCAATTCTTTGCATTTTCCATCAAGCTGATTCCTGATCTCATCGAGATAAAGAGGCGCAACATTACTCTCTGTAACGATACATACCCTTCTATCAGCAATTCCCTGTCCGGCTAAAAGCTCAGGCAGGGAATTAAAATCGTTTGCAAAGAAAATGTCATAGATTGGTTCATCATTCAGATGAACTGTGAGTGCATTACACATATAAACATTCTCCATTAGTATAAAATATATTGTTAGTTTCCAAATGGATTAACAAATGACTTACCGCCAAGATTCTTTGTGTATACAGACGAATCACTTGTAACACTTCCGCCACCGGCACCGCCAAGTGTTGAATCACCCATGGCTGAGCCGCCTCCTGATCCGAGAGTTGATTCCTCGCGGCCCTGTGGATCGCCGTCATAGGAGTTCATAAACGAATTCATAGCTGCGCTCTGTGTCGACTGTGAATAAGAAGCATTTGAACTGCCCTCGCTTAATACATCGTCGAAATTAAGTCCCATCTCCTCATTGATAGGATTCTGGGCAAGGTAATTCATATGGGCTTCCATCAGAGCCTTGAATGCACATACATAGTCCTTGTACTGCTGTTTTATTCCATCAATACTTCCCTCTATGCGCTCAAGCTCCTCCCTGGCCTCCTGCACTATATTATTAGCCTTGATCTTGGCATCATTCTCTATCAGTCTCGCCTTATCAGTGGCGTTCTTTGTAGACTCCTCAGCATTCTTCTCTGCTAGCATGAGAGATTTCTGGAGCTTTGACTCGGTTGTTCTGTAATGTACTAAACTGTCAGTCAGAGTTTTCACCTGATTGGTAAGATCTGCATTGGACTTATACAGTTCTGTGTAGCTGAGCACAACTATGTCAAAAAATGCATCTACATCTTTTCGCGCATATCCCATTCCATGCGTGAACTTCTTCTGTTGTAAATCAACTGGTGTAAGCATATGTAATCCCCCGTAAAAACATATATTAATAAGTTGCCTTACTTGAAAGAGTTTCCCCCTGAAGAGATCCTCCAGCCAATTCCTCTCTTAAATCACCAGATACGTAGGTTCCATTAGGTGTGGCAAGGAATATGTTGCCCGAAATAGCCTGAAACAGACCATCCACAGCATAACTTGCTCCTCCAATGAAATCCGCTATTCTCTGTGCAGTTGGAAGATCAAGATCCTCCATGTTTATTACGATTATCTGTCCTCGATTGAGATGATCGATTATCATCTGCGCATCGTCAAACTCGTCCGGCTTGATAACAAATACTTCACTGTCATCCATTGCTCTGGATCTGCTGTTGATCGATACGAGCTTTCCATTACCTGCTCCTGACTGCTGACCATGAGAAGATCTTGCAGCTTTTGATCTGGCCGATCCATTGTCAGATGATGCAGAACCTTTGTACTTATTAAAGGACTTGAGCGGTGAAGCCTTCACTCTGGACTCTGTCTGAGGCGCATCGTAATCATCCTCATCATCGTACTCATCGTCTAAGCGATCGTCCATATCGTCTTCATCTTCATAGTCATCTTCATCTTCATCAAACAAATCATCATCAAAGTCATCGTCGCTTGAATCACTTAATTTGAAATAATCAAGAAAACTTTTCTTTGTATTTCCCTTTGCCATGATTGTTCTCCTTTAAATATTATAATTTCTGGCACCGAATATTCCCGTGCCAACTCTAACCAACGTTGCACCTTCTTCAACTGCAACTTCATAGTCGTTTGTCATACCCATCGACAAGACGCTCATATCGATATTATCAATGCTTTTAGATTGTATGTCAAGTGATAAATCTTTCAATTTGCGGAAATAGACCCTGTTGTCCTCGGGATCATCCACAAATGGAGCGATAGTCATAAGACCCTTAACCCTGATATGAGGGAAATCTTTTATCTCCTGGATAAGCGGAAGTACCTCGTCGCATGACAGTCCAAATTTTGTTTCTTCCTGTGCAACATTTACCTCAATGAGAATCTTGACTGTGACATCATGCTTTGCAGCCTCCTTCTCAATGGTTTTGGCAAGATTTAACGAATCAACGGAGTGTATCATACACACCTTATCTACAATATATTTTACCTTGTTCGTCTGCAGGTGACCTATCATATGCCAGTTTACAGGTCTTGAGACATTCTCGTATTTGTCCACAAGCTCCTGAACCTTATTCTCACCAAAATCAACGGCATTCGTATCACTGAGCAATTCCTCTATATCTGACAAAGGCTTTGTCTTGCTAACGGCAATCAGAGTGACATCCTCCGGTGATCTGCCGGCCTTTTCACATGCCCTGACTATGTTCTCTTTTACTTTTTCGTAATTTTCTTTAAGCATATTATCATCTCCTGTGTCTGTACTATTGATATATAAGCTCTCCCTCTTTCATGGAATGTCCGTCCAGTAATATTCTGTCATATCTGGATATTCCATATGAAAGATCCGGCTTGATGATCGAGTAATCATCACCCGATACGATAACCTCTATTCTTCTGAATTCCGCAGTTCCTCTTGATACACACAGAACACCATCCATCGTATACTTGGCGGCTGTGGCAACGGAAAATGTCTCCTTGGAATTATTCTTCTGCAGTACCGCATCCGAATCTATACTTGACGGATCAACATAACAGAATCTCTTGTCGGTAAAATATATTATCGGTGATATCTGTTTTATTGAAGTGCTTCCCGAATTGCCATATGTTACCTGATTAAAATGAGTCAGATCTGAATCACCACTGCCTCCTGTCAGGTAATCCACAGGTATCATATATACATCCTTTGTTATTACGGATGAAGCCGGTATCTTCAGACCGCTGGATTCCTCGAACATGAAGTTGATGTCCAGAAATCTTTCATTTACATACTGCGCGATATATTTGTTGAATGATACCACTATATAATAATGACCATCTTTTTCGATCTTATCGTATGTCGATCTGATCTTTCTGCTCGAATTATTGATGGTAAATGAAGCGTATTCATTCTGTGTAACCTTCTCAAATTCATCCTTGCTGAGCGATATGGCAATATTCCATTCCTCATCGTTGATAAGCTTACATACAGCGCTGCCCGCAGAAACCTGGCCATCTGACTTGAGTGACTGTTTTGTATACACAGTTTTATCAAAAAGCTCAGGTGTCAGATTCTTCACATCGACGCTCTCATATCCATCCTGATAGTATGTGACAAGTCCGCTGAACGGCGCCTTCTGGGCATCAAGTGAAAATGATGAAGAACCATTGCTGACCTGCTCAAGAGCAAGCTCCTCATAGAGCTCTAAAAGCTTGTTGTCGATGCTTGTCTTGAAATTATATACATTACCAAAATTGGATGCCGAAAATCCATTTTTGAACATCTTTATCTGATTGTTCAGACTTGTGTAATCTGCGCTCGTGAGAAGTGCTGAACCATTCTCCTGCATGTCGCTCATTGCTGCCTGCATGGAGCCCGAGCTGTCAATGGCATATATATTTGCACCCTTGGATACCTTCTCGCCATCTCTTATATAGTAGCATGGTGTTCCCGTCGCCGAGGCGGTTATGACAGTCTCACTTCTTACCGCAAGCCCTGTAGCCGTGAAATCAGTATCGTACGTACTCTGCTCAACCGTGAATATTATCGGATCAGAATCATTAACATACGCAACGACCCTGATGAGTATATATATGAATACGAGTGCAAAAAGGAATGTTCCAAAGCCCGGCATTTTAAGCTTTGGAAGTTCGATCTTTGTCTTTTGTTTTTTTCGTTTTATTGTCGCCATAATATGTCTCCCGTAATTTACTCTGGCACAGAAAATGGCTGGCAACATACATATGCCAACCACATTCTATCTGAAATATAAGGCGGCATCCAGCTTATAATGCCGCAATAACGCAGTCCTTGAAATCCTCTGGTACGTCATTGACATCTGTTGCCAGACAGATCACTATATCAACATTGAACATATCGGATATGTTCTTTATCTCGTCCAATGCCTCAACGATATGTGACTCTCCAACGTATGCAACCGTCTTAAAATTATCTATATAAATCTTCTCAATATCACTGTTCTGGGAGATTATTCCTCGCACGAATCCGGTGAACGAATCCAGCTTGCTAATTCCATAGCTTGTACAGTTGATCATCTTGACTCTGTTGCTGAGCTCATAGAGATGCTTGTTGTTATTATCAAGAAATACTACCGTACCGGAAACAACCTTTACTTCATTGTTGACCTTATCTATCAGTGCCTTTGTCTTTCCCTTACCCTTATCTCCTGCAATAATGTGAATCATTTTTCATGCCTCCTGAATCTTGATGTAAAATTTATACAAATAATGTCCGTATCATATATGTCAGATACACACATCACTTTGCCTTATTTATAAGTTCAGTCATGGCGCTGTACAGTGCCTCTTTTCCATCTGCTCCGGCTACAAGAGCAATATACTCTTCACCGGTGGAATCGTTCTTAAGCTCCATGATAAGACAGTTGAGTGCCTCCTCTGTGGTTCCGGTCTTCCACGAACCTATCGAGTATCCATCTGGAAAATTTACCTCACCAGTTAAGAATTCATTTGTCGGCTCTATGGTTACCACCTGTTCATTGCCATCTGCATCCGTGTATGTGAAATCATATGTATCAAGTGAATCTATCACATACGCAAGGTCATGCTTTGAAAATTCCTTTATTATAAGATACAGATCATACGCTGTAGTGTAATGGTCATCGTCGTGAAGTCCATGACAGTTGACAAAGTGGGTATTTGTAGCACCGATCTCCTTCGCCTTTTCATTCATCATGTCACAAAATGCTGATTCGCTGCCGGCTATCAGCTCTGCAAGTATAACACCACAGTCATTGTATGATGTTATCATGAGACCGTACAGCAGGTTTTTGACCGTCAGGCTGCAGCCTCCGACCAGGTCACTGGCCATGGCATCCCAATCGTCAAATGTGACCTTTCTGTTGAGAGTTACCACATCGTCAAGGGATATATCTCCCTTTTCTATGCTCTCCATAACGAGTATACCTGTCATGATCTTGGTCATACTTGCCGGATATATCTTTCCATGTACATTATGGGCCACTATGGTATCCTTGGTCGTCTCATCGACAAGCATAGCGGCATAACATCCGTTGTAGTTTGCGGCATCTATCTCCTCGCCCTGTGCTATCACAGCGTTATCGTATGCCATTCCGAGCTCCCCATACACCGGAAGATCAGGCAACACACCTATGTCGAGCTGTTTTCCAGCTTTGTAGGTCTTGTTTCCGCAGCCGGCCAGAAGGACCATCGACAACACAAGTATCAAAGAGATACTTCTTCGCATGTATTTTCCTATTCTGCTTTGATTAAACATAATATAACCTCCGAAATATATTCAACAGCCTGATAACGGTGCTGAAATATATTTACTTGTAGAATTCACGCCAGTCAAGATCTCCTCTGTCAAGTGCCAGTATAAGGAGCTCGGCAGTTGCCAGATTAGTCGCAAGCGGAATATTATGTGTATCACACAATGTAAATATGTTGTTTATATCAGGTTCATGATTCTTTGGATGAAGAGGATCTCTCAGAAAGATGACCATATCGATGTCATTGTTCTCTATCTGTGATCCGAGCTGCTGCTCACCGCCAAGATGTCCTGCAATATATTTGTGAACTGTAAGATTGGTAACCTCCTCAATAAGTCTTCCGGTAGTTCCTGTTGCGTAAAGCTCATGCTTATTAAGAATTCCTCTATATGCTATACAGAAGTTCTGCATCAGTTTTTTCTTAGCATCATGTGCTATCAAACCAATATTCATGAAAATCCTCCTAATACTTTTTCTTTTGCAAATTTATATTGAGAACCATGCCCATTCCGGCACACAAACTGACGAGTGAACTCAGTCCGTAACTTATGAATGGCAAAGGTAATCCCGTGTTCGGAAGTATGGATGTGGCAACACCAATATTGATAAATGACTGGATGCTGACCAGTGCTGCCATACCTGTTGCTATATACATTCCCTTTTTATCACCGGAACGCCTAGCAACCCTAATACATTGTAACACTATGAGCAGTAAAATTGCAATAATAATAACACTTCCGATGAAACCTAATTCTTCTCCCACTGCCGAGAATATAAAGTCTGTCTGCTGCTCAGATATGAGATTTGTATCTTTTACGGTTGCCACATCAGAGCTGTTGATCCCCTTACCGGTCAACTGTCCCGATCCTATGGCCATGATAGAGTTGTTCTGCTGATCCTGGGTGGATCCGCCTCCATACATATGTCCAAGTATACGCTGTCTCTGATATCCGTTCAGGAACTGCGGCAGGTTGTCCTGCTGGATATACCAGAAGAAGCCTCCAAAGAATGGTATGAGTATCAGTACCGCAATACCTATTATCTTGAGTGAGAGCCCCGCTATAAATATGACTATAAACAATGTTGCACATATACATATCGTGGTTGAAAGATCCGGCTCGGCAAATATAAGTCCGATCGGTATTGCAAGGAAAGCTGCAAGCTTCAGCAGCGTCTTTGCCGTGTTCAGATCATCCGCATGTTTTTCAAGAAAAACAGCCGTGCAGATTATCAGTATTATCTTGGCAAACTCCGATGGCTGTATGGTAAATGAATCGGATATCTGGAACCATCTGCTGGCTCCATGGGAATCCGCACCTGATCCTGCCACCAGTACAAGTCCCAGCAGCACTATATTTGCAGCGTATAGTACCATATAGTATTTGCATATGAAATTATAGTCTATGAGTGATACTATTATCATTCCCAGTATACACACCCCGGCACCGATCAACTGCTTTGTGAGTTTTGTCTCATCTACGCTCACTATGATCACAGTACCCATGGCCATGGCTGCTATTATCAGGAAAAACAATTTGAAATTGTAATCCAGTATACTGTATTTTTTTTGATCCTGATCAAGACTGAATTGTTTTAAGTTCAGTTGATCCTTCTTGAATAAGTTCATAATTCACTGATCCTCGTCCTGTTGTTCTGTATGTATATTCGTTATCCTTCTTCTCTGTATCCACGCTTAACAATGGAATATATGCCACTAGCATACGCTCCTTGACCTGGATATCGATATCTGATTCCTTTACATTGATGTATCTGTCTATCTCCTGCTTTATGGTATGCTTCATATCGTCCAGGAAATCCGGATTACACCCTATCCTGTCTGAAGCCAACATGCTTATAAGCCTTTCTTTGGCATAACTTCCTGTGTTATATAAATATATCTTATTCATCCCCATATTCCTCCCTTCAGGCTCTTTTACGTCTGAAAAGCGAACGCAGTGAGCGGTTCTTCCCTGAATAATAATCTTCAACTTCAAGGGAATCATCCACTATCTTTCTGCATATATTCATATATGCATGTCCCGATTTCGTGTTGCTGCACACGACCGGTTCTCCTTTGTTTGTCGATATGACTATGTCCTCATCGTCGGCGATCACTCCAAGCAGATCCACTGCAAGTATATCAACCACATCATCGACGGACATCATATTGCCCTTTTTGACCATATCATATCTTATCCTGTTGATTATGAGGTGCTGTTTTTCAATTCCATACGCCTCGAGCAGACCGATTATCCTGTCTGCATCCCTTATGGCCGAGACCTCGGGAGTTGTCACTATGACAGCCCTGTCAGCAGCAGCTATGGCGTTCTTAAAGCCCTGTTCTATACCGGCCGGGCAGTCAATGATTATGTAGTCATACTCGTCTCTTATCTCGTCTATGAGCTTGATGATCTGTTCCGGGCTGACCGCTGTCTTATCCCTGGTCTGCGCGCAAGGCAGCAGGTACAGATTGTTGTAGTTCCTCGCCTTTATAAGAGCCTGCTTATATCTGCAGTTTCCCTCTATTACATCTATCAGATTATAGACTATGCGGTTTTCCAGGCCAAGCACAACATCCAGGTTTCTGAGACCTATATCTGTATCTATCATCACCACTCTGTTCCCGAGGGACGCAAGACCGGTTCCTATGTTCGCCGATGTGGTCGTCTTGCCAACTCCGCCTTTTCCTGATGTAACAACAATAACTTCACACATAATAAAAATCCTCCTAAATTTACTATCATATGTAGGTTATATTTATAATCCCTTCATCATTCGTAGCTATCATTGGCATTCTTTTTGCACCCGGAAGTCTGATTCCTGTACTTTTCGCTTTTCCTATCTGCAAAAGCTGTGGGCACATTCTCATCGCTATTATGAAATTGTTTCCAGCCGCCAGCTTACCCGCTATGGCAGCTCCCGCCAGTTCCCCAACGACCACGATATTCTTACCGGATACAACCCTGGCATCCCTGGCAACATCTCCGAGGATAATGACATTTCCCCTGATCTCAAGGGTCTGCTTTCTCCCTATGTCGCCGCGGAAGATATATGGTCTTTCATTGTCACTGTGCGTTTTAGTCATATCCGGCAAAGCCATACTGACTTTTGCCTGTTGTGGTTCACGATCCCCATCATCCCGGACACCGGAACCTGTATATTGATCTATGTCAGGTTTAGCTGCAAATCTGACATGAATCTTATCAATGCTGTTTAAAAAACTGATTATCTCCTCCGTGTCTCCACGCTCCAGGGTACATCCCCTGAAAGATATACATACAGTTCCTTTTTTCTGGAAGGCACTTATATTATCGAGGATCCTGCAATACAGATCGCAGCAGATATCATTTACAGACATAGCCGCCGGTACATAGACAACTATGCCTGATCTGTCTGCCTTGATTGATAATCTGTCCATACCATCCATATCATCTGCTCCTGTCATATTATTTCCTACACACAGGTTCTGTGATATATCTTTGGTATCTCAATTAATCTGACATCTGGTTGTTTCCTGTTATGTCAAGCGTATCAAGCTTGTCAGGGTCATACATATATGCGTACACCATTCCGGCAAGCTCCTCTGCGTTACCCGATGTATATCCATGTGGAATAACACATGTTACACTGACCTCAGGGTTCTCATAAGGCGCAAATGACACAAACAATGCGTGATCCGGCCTTGTGGTATCCTCCTCTGCTGTTCCCGTCTTGCCGGCAACATTGACATTTATCTGATTTATAAGAGCCGATGGACTTGTGTGTTCACTTACCATCTGACGCATTCCCTGTTTTATGACCGCCCACTGGCTGTCCGTCAGATCAACTGTATTCTTAGGAACGTTGTCACTCTTATACACTGTTCTTCCATCTATATTTTTTATCTCGTTCACCAGTGTCAGGTCATAACAGTTGCCCTCATTGGCGATGGTTGTCACATATCTGGCAAGCTGGACAGGCGCATAGTTATTTGTACCCTGTCCGATAGAAGAACGTACCGCATCAGTATCTGACACATGCGGATCCATCTCTTCTATCTCCACACCTGACTTCTGGTCAAGTCCAAATAACGAAGCGTACTTCTGTATCTTATCTATACCCTGTGCATCCTGATATACTCCCTTGCTGTCTGTGGCAAGGCGGTATCCAACCTCATAGAAGAAACCGTTACACGATACCTCTATGGCGTCAGCGAGACCAAGCGTTCCGTGTCCGCTTCTGAGCCAGCAGGCCGGTGAAGGAACAACCTTTGAGAATGTACCGTAATCAGTTATAACTGATCCAACGTCTATAACGCCCTCCTGCAGACCAGCTGCAGCAATGAGCATCTTGTATGTGGAACCCGGTGCAGTTCTCTGCATGGTTGCACGATTGTACATAGGGGTCGTCTTATCTTCTGTTATCTTGGCATAATAGTCAGGATCGATCACATTTGTGAGCTTGTTGTTGTCGTAGCTTGGGTAGCTTACCATAGCCCTTACAGTTCCTGTCGCCGGATCGACCACCACGATGGATCCCGAGCATGGGTCAAGAGCAAGCATGGCAGGTGTTATCTCAAGCTTTTTGATCTTTCTGTAAATAAATTCAAAATTGCTGAGGACACCTGACGTAAATTCCTCGTAATCTTCGTCTGTTGTACTATTAAGGATTCCCTGGTCGTATAACAGGTATATTACCTGGGAACCTGTTATTTCACCTGATAATATCATATATTTGAAGACTCGTTTGTCGAAATCGGAGTCATCCTCAAATTCTTTGAGTACATAATCGACAATAACATTGTATATCTCATCCGTATCATAATAATCACTGCTTGTCTGAATGCCGGTTATGTCTATTACTCCCTGGCTTATGCAGTATTTCAGATACTCATATAATGATATCTTGTCATTTACATAGTTGTTATATGTGTCACTGTCCTTATCCACTGCACTGCTGTCATATATGCCGTTTGAGCTCAGCGTCTCGCATATAAACTCCATATAATCCTTGTACTGATCCGAAAGATTATACAGTTCCGTGTGACTGCTCTTCAGAATGTCCGAAAGCGCATTGAGTGTGTACTGCTTGCTTGATACAAATGTGTTGTACACATTCTTTTCATTGTCAGTTGCATTCGCAGCATTAAGGGCCTTTATGTCTATAATGTTGTTGTCAAAGAATGCCGAGTACACATCCGTTATAGGTATATCCTCTTTCTCCTTGGATGTCGTCACGTTCTTGAGATTTGCAAGGAGAATATACGACAATTCCTTTTCAAGTGCGTTGTAGCAGTATTTCTGAAGATCAGAGTCAAGTGTGAGGTAAATATCGTTTCCTGCAACAGAATCAGTCTTTTCTATAATCTCAAGGACTTTTCCCATGTTGTCAACGTACATCTTCTGGGAACCGTCAACACCACGAAGCTGATCCTCGTACGACTGTTCCAAACCAAGCTTTCCAACCATATCATTGGAATCATACTGCTGATTCTCGTCAAGCTTCGCATTGTACTCCTCGAGCTCCTCATTTGAAATGTTGCCGATATATCCGATTATATGCGAAAAATATATTGCATCATTGTATACTCTGTTTGATTCAATACTCACATCCATTCCGAGCAGTGTATCCATATTCTCAGTTATCGCAGCATAGCTCTGCTGACTTATATTGTTGGCGATATCCACTGTCATGTACTGCTGGTATCTGTTGAGCCATACCTCATATCTCACGGCAAGGATCTTGAGCACATAGGCATCCGAATAATCACCCGAGATATTGAAAAGTTCATCACTTCTCATATAGTCAAATACTTCCCTTGCTGTAGCATTCTTCTGTGCATCGGTGAGGGCATCAACTGAGCTTGCACCATAAACATTCATATAAAATGTATTGAGCTGTGAGCCGCTTATCGTGAATTTCATGTTGCCATTTGCATCCAGCTTGATCGGAAGCTCCACGGACAGACTGTCTCCATTCTGCTCAAGTATAAGTATCGTCTTATAAACTATCTCATTTCTTAGCTCATTGACCGACATATTCTTCTTGTCTGCCGCCTCAGTGAGGTCTGCATTGCTGGTGAAACTCAGATTGTATGAAGATTCGTTATATGCAAGCAGTTTTCCGTTGCAGTCGAAAATCTTTCCTCTGGTGGCCTTGACCGACACCGTCTTAAGTGATTTGTACTGGAAGCTGGACTGATATTTTTCTCCATTTATGATCTGAAGATTAAACAATCTGTACACAAGCACGCCTGACAGGCACAAAAAAAACAGAGTGACATAAAAAATACGGCTCTTTAACTTTTCTACTATAAAATCTTTGATTATCTCTAATATATCTCTGATCACTATGTCTCACTTCCTTTTTCAGCGCGCTTCAGCCGCTTGTTTATAAAGACAAACAGCTTGAATACTATCATCGTAAGTATGGCTGTGTATATCATATCCGGCAAAATAATATCCTTCATGTACAGCCCAAAACTGAGTCTGTTACGCATTACAAAGAATATTATAAATGTTATGAAATTAAATATGAAATCATCAAGTGTTATGATGATGATAGGCAGCAGTACATCCTCCACGAGGTACAGTCTGTGGAAAAATCCGTTACAGTATCCAATGAGCATATATATGATCATAAAAGGGCCTATGGCAAAGCCAAAGTACAGATCATATAAAAAGCCACAGAAAAATCCCACCAGCATTCCCTCTTTTCGACCTCTCATAAGTCCAAAGGACACCGTGAGGATGAGCATCAGATTGGGAGTCGCACCCGCAACTGAAATATATGGAAAAAGTGCTGACTGAAGCACAAAACATATTATGATTAATAATCCAAGTGTGATAACTCTTCTCAATGTCTGTTTAACCTCTTTACTTCTACTCCGAAACAGTTTTCTTGGTCTGGAGGACTATGAGTACCTCCTGTATCTTTGAAAAATCACATGCCGGAGTGATATATGCAGTCTTTGTAAGATTGTTGGAATCTTCCTCTATTTTTGTTACATACCCTATGTTAATTCCCGACAGATATTTGTTTGACACATAGGATGTGACGACCTGATCGCCGACTCCGACCTCTGCGTCCTTGTCAATGTTTTCAGCGATAAGATAGCCATTCTCATAATTGCTGGCGCTTCCCTCAACATTACAAATAGCCTCTGATGGTAATATCATTCCGTTTACATTTGATGTATCGTCTATGATGGCTCTTACCTTGGCATAATCCTTTCCGGCCTCTGTGACTATTCCACACAGGCCGTTGCCATACATGACATTGCAGCCCTCGACAACACCATCATCTGTTCCCTTGTCGACATAGAACACCTGAAACCATCCGCCGGTATCCTTTGATATGACCCTGGCAGCAGTCTTCTTATAATCGTAATACTGGAGATCAAGCTCATAAAGTGCCTGAAGACGTTCGAGCTCATACGAATTCTGCTGGTACTGTGCCACCTGCTTCTGACTCTGTTCAAGCTGATCCTTGAGTGTTTCATTCTCCTTTAACAGTGCGTCGTAATTCTGGAAAGCCTCAGTTTTGCTCTGAACCCATCTGCCTATGGTATTTACCCCTTTCTGCATGGGCTGGACAAATATGTTGGTAAAATTCCTCACTGGTGCAAATATTCCCCCCGCAAAGAGAGATACAAGCATGAGCACAACGCAAAAGCCTGTGAGTCCAAGCAAAAAATATCTCGGTGTGATCTCTATTCTTTTTCTGTTCCTATTTCGTCTTCGTTTCATTATAAAATACCTCGCTCAGCTAAGCTGACATAGCAGTTATTTCCTAAAATAATATGATCTGAAAGCTCTATCCCTATCAGTTCCCCGGCTCTGTCCATCTCTCTGGTGATATCTATATCCTGACCGCTCGGAGTCGGATCTCCGGATGGGTGGTTATGCACAAGTATGATATAGACAGCATCGTATCTGAGCGCCTCCACAAACACCTCTCTCGGAGATAACATCGAACTGTTCACTGTTCCCTCTGAAATGCGGACATCCTTTATGAGCTTATGCTTCGCATCAAACATGAGGAGATACACGTATTCCTTTTCGAGATATCTTGTGTTCTCCATGAAATAATCCGCAATGCTCTGTGGGGACTGGAACGACAAAAACGGCTTAAATGAAGCCCTGGCCATTCTCCTGGATATCTCAGCCAGACATTTCATCTGTATCGCTTTTACCTTTCCAACTCCGCTTATCTCTTCAAGTTCACTCACAGTCAGGTAATTAAGCCCCACTATACCCTTGTGGACCGGATGGGCATCCAGTATCCTGTAGGCTGTGGACAGCGCATTTGCCTTCCTGCTTCCGGTTCTGAGGATGACTGCCAGAAGTTCAGCATCTGTGAGAACCTCAACTCCATACTTAAAGCTCTTCTCATACGGTCTCTCAGTCTCCGACATTTCTTTCATGGAGACCGAAAGTCCTCCTGCAAAATTCTCTTTGCAATAATTTTTATCCATATTTCCTCCTTCCGCCTCTCCAAGCTCCAGAGAAAATTTTATATGGCTGACTAATTAATCTACCATACTATAAGGTTTTTTTCTACCATTTTCTGTAATGACATTATTATGCCGTACTTGGCATGGGGATATGTAAGTCCCCCCTGAAAATATACCGCGTAAGGTGAGCGCATAGGTGCATCCGCTGAGAGCTCAATGGATGAACCAGACACAAATGCTCCAGCGGCCATGATGACCGGTGAATCATAGCCCGGCATGTCCCAAGGCTCAGGTCTTACATAACTGTCAACCGGCGCTGCAGCCTGGATTCCTTCACAGAATGCCACGACCCTCTCAGGAGTCTGAAGCTCAACAGCCTGAATAATATCGTATCTGTCCTCTGTGCTGTCAGGAACAGCCTTAAAGCCCAGTCCCTCGTATACATTTGCTGCAAATATCGCACCCTTAAGCGCACTTGCAGTAACTGTAGGTGCCATGAAAAGTCCCTGAGTGAGAGCCTTTGTATTGCCAAGTGAGGCTCCAACCTCCTTGCCGAGTCCCGGAGTTGTGAGTCTGTATGAAGCATTCTCCACATACTCCTTCTTTCCGCATATATAACCTCCTATCGGTGCAAGACCGCCACCCGGATTCTTGATGAGAGAACCGACCACAAGATCGGCACCCACATCCGACGGCTCTATATCCTGTACGAATTCTCCGTAACAGTTGTCTACCATGCATATGATGTCAGGATTTACACTCTTGACCGCTTTTATGGCCTCACCGATCTGCTGTACAGACAGCGTCTTTCTGACCGCATATCCCTTGGATCTCTGTATCTCCACAAGCCTTGTGCGGCTATTGATCGCATTCTTTATTCCATCAATGTCAAAGTCTCCGTTCGGCAACAGATCTACCTGGGCATATGTGACACCATACTCTGCAAGTGACCCCCTTGACTCCCTGATACCAATGATCTCATCCAATGTGTCGTACGGCTTTCCCGCTATGGCAAGGATCTCATCTCCCGGGCGCAGATTACCGAACATGGCCGTGCAGAGTGCATGGGTTCCGCACACTATCTGTGTCCTGACAAGGGCATCCTCCGTGTGAAATACGTCTGCATATATCCTCTCAAGGGCATCTCTTCCGTCATCCGTATAACCATAACCCGAAGAGCCTGCAAAATGTGCCTCAGACAATCTGTTGTCCTGCATGGCCTTAAGGACCTTTAGCTGGTTAAGCTCACTCACAGCATCAATGGCTGCAAATCTATCCTTAAGTTTCTCCTCCACACTGTTGCAGTATTCAAACACCTTTTCATCCACATTCAGTGATCTGTAGTAATCCTTTAACATATCTTTCATCTCTGTATAATCTCCTTTTCGCGAAGCCTGTCCAGCATAAATGACAATATTTCAGACTCGCTGTCATACTCACTTTTATCAACCCAGGTCACATGTTTTTCCCTCTTGAACCATGTGATCTGTCTCTTGGCAAAATGCCTTGTATCTCTCTTTAGCGTATATACTGCCTCATCCAGAGTGCATCTGCCCTGAATATAATCGATTATCTCCTTGTAGCCAAGCCCCTGCATGGACACCAGCTCCCTGCTGTAACCCTCGCTCACAAGCAGTTTTACCTCGTCCAGAAGCCCTGCCTCAAGCATGATATCTATCCGTCTGTCTATTCTATCATATAATTTCTGTCTGTCATCATTTAACACAAAATATTCAAAATTATATGGTGACTTCTTCTGCGACTCAGTCTCGTTGTGTTCAGATATCTTCATACCTGTTTTTTTATAAAATTCAAGAGCCCGTATCACTCTTTTTACATTGTTCTCATGTATCTTTTCAGCGGATTCAGGGTCGACCTCCGCTAGCATGTCATGAAGGAATGTCTTGCCGTGGGTATCTGCAAGGTTCTGCAGCTTTTCCCTGTATGACATATCGTTGTCATTTTCCTCAAAATCAATATCGTACAGAAGAGCCTGGATATAGAAACCGGTACCACCTACTATGATTGGAATTTTTCCACGGGAATATATATCCTCCATAGCACGAAGAGCATATTTCTTGAAAAGCACAACGTTGAACTCTTCTGCCGGATCCAGAATATCTATCAGATGATGCCTTACCCCCTGCATCTCCTCCGGCTCTATCTTCGCCGTTCCAATATTCATCTTTCTATATACCTGCATAGAATCTGCGGATATGATCTCGCCGTCCACCGCCTTTGCCAGTCCTATGGACAGTGCCGTCTTGCCGACAGCCGTGGGGCCGGTGAGGATTATCAGTGGTTTCATATTCTTATCCATCCTGTTATCTCCTATACTATTCGCTTAAACTTCTTCTCAATCTCCGCCTCCGTCATGGATATGACAGTCGGACGTCCATGAGGACATGTGTATGGATTTTCAAGCTTTAATAGCTGATCTATAAGTGCGTCAGCCTCCTTAAAACTTATCTCCGTGTTACCCTTTATCGCAGCTTTGCACGCCATGGTGGAAAGCTTGTGTATAAATGTATCTATGGTCACCTTTTTAGCACTGCTGCTTGCATCCGCTATGAAGTCTATGAAAAGCTCTCTGCCATCAAGGCCAAACAGGTTGTCAGGAACAGCGTTCAGCTTGAACTCCCTGCCTCCAAAGTTCTCAATCTGATATCCAAGTGCCTCGAACATCTCCATATTTTCATGAAGAAACTCTATCTCTGCGGCACTGAGTGTAACAACCGCTGGAGGCATAAGATACTGTGAGTATATCTTCTTATTCTTGTAATTCTCCATAAGCTCTTCGTACTTAACCTTCTCATGGGCGGCATGCTGATCCATTATGAAGAACTTACCATCGTACTCTATGAGCCAGTATGTCTTGAAAAGCTGTCCTATGAGTCTGTGCTTCGCACGGGCCTCCTTTGTCAGGAACTTCTCCTGGAACATATCCTGCTGTACGTATTTTTTCCCGGCTTCCTCAATATAAGCTGCATCTGAAGCTGCAGATACTGTTGAGTCTTGTGTCGCCGCTGTGACCGAAGGTCTAGCTGGTGCCGGAGCTGTATATGCCGGACTCTCGTTTACCACATTCCTGTTTTGTACTATCTCTCTCTCAAGATCATTATTCCTATCCGCATATATGTAGTTTCCTGCCGGCTTCTCCATCTTGTTATTATCTATGACGTCTGATCCTTTATTGTTTGAGCTGCTAGTCTCATCTATGATTTCTATAACCGGGTGGACCGGCTGTGATGATGTCTGTGGTTCGATCGGGCAAAGCTGCTGTGGTGATGTCTGCGTCTCCGCCGAGCGAAGCTGCTCAGGCTGATTCTGCGGTTCTGCCGGACGATGCTGCTCAGGCTGACTCTGCGGTACAGTCCGCTCCTCTGCCCTGACTATCGCCTCACGCCTCTTATTCTCGAACGCCTCCGGTGCCTTGCCAACATCCCTCTGCTTGAAGGTCTCCGGCTTCGGATCCTTCCCCGGCGCCACATCAGGAATGAGCTCCTTGAATAACAGTGTCTCCCTTATGGCATTGTAGGTGAAGCTGTATATATCCTGACTGTTGGCGAATTTCAACTCCATCTTGGTCGGATGTACATTTACATCGAGGAGATCAGGTCTCACCTGGAAATTGATCTCGGTGAATGGAAACTTGTGTATCATGACAAATGTCCTGAAAGCATCCTCGATCGCCTTGGTGAGCACCGCACTCTTTATATATCTGTGATTTACATAGTAGCCCTCAAATGATCTGTTGCCCCTTGATATACAAGGTCTTGCTATATATCCGGAGATCTTCATATAGTCATTTTCCGCATTTATCTCAAGAAGATTTGAGGTGATGTCTCTTCCATAGATATGGTAGATTATGTCTCTGAGTTTGCCATTGCCTGATGTGAACAGCTTGTCTGTTCCATTTGCAATGAACTTAAATGAGATCTCCGGGTGTGACATGCATATACGGCACATCAAGTCGTAGATATAGCTTGTCTCCGTGGCATCAGTCTTCATGAACTTCTTTCTCGCCGGTGTATTGTAGAAAAGATTTCTGACAATTATGGTTGTTCCACCCGGAGCACCTATCTCCTCGCTGGATATCTCCTTACCGCCATGTATCTGGTATCTGAGACCGGTCACATCATCAGCGGTCTTGGTTATCATCTCCACCTGGGCAACCGCCGCTATACTTGCAAGTGCCTCACCACGGAAACCAAGAGAAGAGATACTCAGGAGATCCTCGACTGTCACAAGCTTACTTGTGGCATGTCTGAGAAATGCAAGCTTGACCTCATCCTTCTTTATACCTGCTCCGTTGTCGGTGACTCTGAGAAATGACAGTCCGCCTCCCTTTACCTCGACGGTTACCGCTGTGGCACCTGAGTCTATGGAATTTTCCACAAGCTCCTTGATGACCGAGCTCGGCTTCTCTATAACCTCACCGGCTGCTATCTTGTTAATCGTATTTTGGTCTAATACTTTTATCATTACTTATCGCTCCTTATTATTTAAGTCGCTCCTGCAATTCATTTAAATAAAGCAACGCCTTCATAGGTGTCATGTTGGACAGATCAACACACTTTATGTCCTCGATCACCTGTGATTCGGCAAGTGAGCCGAACATTGACATCTGGGTGTCTTCTTTCTTCGGCTTGAAATCATTTGTAACCTTTATCTCCTTCAGCTTGGTGGTTATGTCCTTGTCTATAAGCTGATTACATATCTCATTTGCTCTCGCTATAACGACATCCGGCACACCGGCAAGCTTTGCAACCTGTATACCGTAGCTTCTGTCGGCACCGCCCTTGACGATCTTTCTGAGGAACACTATGTCGTCTCCGTCTTCCTTGACCGCTATACAGTAGTTGTTGACTGCCGACAGCTTACCCTCAAGCTCCGTGAGCTCATGGTAATGTGTCGCAAACAGAGTTTTTGCTCCGAGCAGTTCACTGTTGCTTATATACTCAACGAC
>NZ_JBEHVV010000008.1:0-43796 GCF_040227395.1 Coprococcus sp. RTP21428st1_C9_RTP21428_210409 | reverse complement strand
GTCCTGATGCAAGGTCGTCGGAAGCTCCCACTCTTGTAAATATCCTGTCGCATATGCCTATATTGGCAGATGCCGCAGGGACAAAGCTTCCTACCTGAGCCATGAGAACTATGAGCGCAGTCTGTCTCATATATGTGGATTTACCAGCCATGTTAGGACCGGTGATGATAGATATCCTGCTCTCATGGTTGTTCAGATATGTGTCGTTTGTGATGAACATATCGTTGTTCAGCATCTTCTCAACGACCGGATGACGTCCGTCCTTTATGTCGATGACTCCTTCTGTATTGATCTCAGGTCTAACATACCCATTTGCAACAGCCACATATGAGAGTGAACACAGAGCATCGAGCATGGCTATGCTGTGTGCTGTTCTCTGTACCCTTGTGAGCTCTGCAGCAAGGGTGTCCCTGAGCTCAACATATGTGTTGTACTCCAGCGCAACAAGCTTGTCGGATGATCCGAGTATAACTCCAGCCAGTCTGTCAAGCTCCTCGGTTGTGTATCTCTCAGAATTGGCAAGTGTCTGCTTTCTGATGAAATAATCCGGCACAAGACTCTTATATGAATTGGTTACATCAAAATAATATCCGAACACCTTATTAAACTTTATCTTGAGATTCTTGATTCCGGTCTTTTCCTTCTCTCTGGCCTCGAGTTCTGCTATCCAGTTCTTGCCATCAGTTGTGGCATTCTTCAGAGTGTCTATGTCCTCAAGATAGCCATCTTTGAATATTCCGCCCTCTCTAATAAGTATAGGCGGCTCATCAACTATGGCACGGTCAAGAAGGTCATAGAGATCCTGCAGATCATCTATTCCATCCCTGATCTCGGTGAGCTCATCCGAATGGAATTCACCGAGAAGCTGTATTATAAATGGAAGAAGCTGTATGGACGTCTTAAATGCCAGAAGATCTCTCGGATTCGCTGTTCTTAACGATATCCTCGTCATAAGTCTCTCGAGATCGTATATGGTATTCATGTACTCACGGAGTTCGTCTCTGGTTATGACAGAGTCGTTGAGCTCTGTTATCGCGTCAAGTCTGGCTTCTATATCAGCTTTGTGGATAAGGGGCTGCTCTATCATATTTCTGAGCATTCTCGCTCCCATGGCCGTTTTGGTCTTGTCAAGCACCCAGAGTAGTGAGCCTCTCTTCTGCTTATCCCTGAGTGTCTCTGTCAGCTCCAGATTTCTTCTGGATGAGCTGTCTATGATCATGAAGTCCTCTATGGAATATATATCTATCCTGTTGATATGATCCAGTGAGTTCTTCTGTGTCTCATGTAGATACTGGAGAAGTGCGCCCGCTGACAGCAGCATATCCTCCTGCTCATCTATGCCGAGACCATCTATTGATCCGACCTTAAACTGTCTTTTAATGAAATCCTCACAGGTGTCATCGTTAAAATAATGAGACGGAGCCTCCGATATCGTTATCTTCATCTTCTCCTTCATGTAATCAAAGTTCAGGCCACATGACAGAAAAACCTCATTCCCTATGATCTCCGTCGGTGAATATTTGTTGATCTCATCGTACAGCTTGGATGTGGATGAGATATGACATGATCTGAACTCTCCGGTAGTGATATCACACACTGCCACGCCATACTCATCATTACAGCCAAATATACACATGAGATAATTATTCCTCGTCTCATCAAGAATAGCCTGGGACATATTTGTACCAGGCGTAACTATACGTATAACTTCTCTTTTTACTATACCCTTTGCGAGCTTCGGATCTTCCATCTGCTCACATATGGCTACCTTGTAGCCCTTCTCTATCAGCTTGTTCAGGTATATGTCACAAGCATGATACGGAACACCGCACATCGGTGCGCGCTCCTCCTGACCACAGTCCCTGCCGGTCAGTGTTATCTCAAGTTCCCTGGATGCCGTCAGGGCATCGTCGAAGAACATCTCGTAGAAATCTCCCAGTCTGTAGAAGAGAATACAGTCCTTATACTGATTCTTAACTTCCATATACTGAGCCATCATTGGTGTTAATGCTGCCACTTCAACTACTCCTATTCTGCTAATTCACCCATGTAATAAAATCCCTTACACTCAACAAGCTTTACATTCAGAATCTTTCCAACCATCTCCGCACACCCAGGGAAATGGACAAGTATGTTGTTGGAGAGTCTTCCGGTCAGAAGGCCGTCGCCCTTCTCGTCAAAGCCCTCAACCAGAACCGGCTGTGTCTGTCCCTTTATCGCAATGGTCTTCACATCACTTATCTCCTGCACACGCCTTAAAAGCCTGTTGTATCTATCCTGTATCTCTTCCTTTGTGGAACCATTCTCCATTCCGGCGGCAGGAGTTCCTGTTCTCTTTGAATATATAAATGTAAATGCGGTGTCATACTGTACTTTCTCAACCACGTCCATGGTCTCAAGGAAATCCTCCTCGGTCTCACCAGGGAATCCCACGATTATATCAGTGGTGAGTGATATCTCCGGAACCTTTGCCCTTATGCGGTCAACCAGTGCAAGATATGACTCCTTTGTGTACCGTCTGTTCATCGCATTCAGTATCTTTGTCGAGCCCGACTGTACCGGCAGATGGAGATGTCTGCAGATCTTTTGATTCTCCGCGATGACATCTATCAGTTCATCCGACAGATCCTTTGGATGTGAGGTCATGAATCTTACTCTCTGTATCTTCTCTATGGCACACACACGCCTCAACAGTTCCGCAAATGTGATCGGATGCTCAAGATTCTTGCCATATGAATTGACATTCTGCCCGAGGAGCATGATCTCCACCACTCCGTCGTCAGCAAGCCTCTCACACTCAGCTATGATATCCTCCGGATTTCTGCTTCGCTCCCTTCCTCTTACATATGGAACTATACAGTAGGTACAGAAATTGTTGCATCCAAACATGATATTTACACCTGATTTGAATGGGAATTCCCTCACCGCAGGAAGATCCTCCACGACCTCCTTGGCGTCCTTCCAGATATCTATGACCATGCTTCCGGATTCTATCCTGCTCACAAATATCTCAGCAAGCTTATATACATTGTGTGTTCCAAATACCATATCGACAAACCTATAGCTCTTGCTTATGGTTGTCACCACATGCTGCTCCTGCATCATGCATCCGCACAGAGCTATCTTCATCTCAGGATTTTTCTCCTTGAGGTGCTTCATGAGACCAAGGTGACCATAAACCTTTCTGTTGGCATTCTCCCTGACCGTACATGTGTTATATATTATAAAGTCCGCATGTTCGGACTCGGTCCTAACATATCCCATCTGCTCAAGTATTCCGGCAAGCTTCTCAGAATCCCGGACGTTCATCTGACAGCCAAATGTCTGTATGGAACAGGTAAGGTCACGTCCCAGCTCTTTGCTTCTTGCTGTGACATACTCCCTGCCCTTTTTTATAAAATAATACTGCCTCTCCGGTTCCTCAAACGGAGCTGGAAGCCCCAGATCTATGCCGTCAATAACTTTTTCCAAATCATTCATAATATCTATGTATCCTTATCTATTTCTTTAAAGCTGCGTAAATCCGACTGGAGTTATTCCTCTATGCCTAGCTTACCAAGTATCCTGCCTATGTTATCCATAGTATTTTTCACGCTGGAATCCGCGGCATCCATCCTCATCTGAGTCTGTATATCCGCAAGATCAATATCCCTGTAATGATCCAGCGCCGCGATGTAATCAGGATCATTCTCAAAATGAACCTTAAGTGCCCTCATGGCATCCTTATAACCGAGCAGGCTTCTGAATTTTACTGAATTTGCAGAGAAATTCAAGGTTCCATCTATCAGATCTCCCAGGCTTACACTTGGATATATCTCTATGATATCCGCATCTGTATATGCAGATATGTCTTTCTTTGAGTCGGGATTAAGGCCGCACACAACGATATTCCTATATCCCATATCATACAGAGGTTTCACCGGAACATTGTCGGCGAGACCGCCATCACAATACTCCTTACCGTTATAAGTCACAGACTCATAGAGCATAGGCAGGGTGGATGATGCCATGACAACTGTCCTGATCTCCTCCGCATCCATTCCTGCAAGGCTTATATACTCAGCCTGTCTTTCACCTTCCTGCGCGCACTCAGCTATGGCTGCATACACGGTGACCTGCCCATCAGACAGCTTTCCGTAATCCACATAGCTGTCCATGAGCTTTATCATCTCCCTGCGCGACATGAATCCCGATTTGTCGTTGAACATCAGATCAGGATCAACGTCAAACACCGTCTCAAAATGTATCTTCTTCCATGCCTCCTCGCTTCTGTCAGGATCATTGCACGCGAAAAGCACGGCATTTATCGCACCTATGGAAGTTCCTGATATGGCTGTAACCTTGTCCATAAGTCCATACTCTGCAAGTGCTCTGTACACCCCGAGCTGGTACGCTCCTTTACCGCCGCCACCGCCAAGGCACAGCGCATAGCTGTCAGCCTTCACTCCATGCTCTGCAGATCCCACAACACTTCCTGTGCTGTATGCACCATTTTTTTGCAGCTTATCCATCTGTATCTTCTTTTCCAGTTCAGCGATCTTTGCTGTTATCTCGTCTCTGTTCATTGACCCTCCATTATGATATAACTTCCGATTCTGTTACTATGATATGTGGTCTGATATCTGTAGGTTCACTGTCTATCTTATCAACTATCTGGAATTCATACGCAAGTGCCACCGTGACAAGCCCTGCATGCCTCGCCAGATATCTGTCGTAATACCCTCCGCCAAAACCTATGCGGTTGCGGCTGTGATCAAATGCAATCCCAGGCATGAACATAAGCCCATCTTCGATCTCCTCAAAATCATCAGAAACCGGTTCGAGTATCCCAAAGTTTCCGGATGTAAGTTCTCCGTAGTCTGTTATCTCAATAAACTCCATGTTTTGTCCATAAACCTTTGGAACATATACATGCTTTCCATCCGCCCACGCCCTCTCAACTATGAGCCTTGTATCCACTTCATTCCCTTTGGAAATATATGCACATATATTGAGAGCATTCTCGTATTCAGGAAGCTCAGACAGACGTCTGCATATAAGTTCAGATCTCCATGCACAGTCACCCCTGTCCATGGCATTTCTAACCGCTTTTATTGTTTTCCTTATATCGGCTTTGCTGCCGGGTTTTACACTGTCTTCGCTATTCATAATACAGTCGTGCCTACGCCTTTCTTGTAGGATCAAGGTCCTGAAGTCTGGTTATGGAGCCGTCCTTCTCTTTGATATCTATATTGTTGAGCGTGCTCCTGAGATTATTCTTCACAGCAAATATATATTCCTGCCTTAACTGCTGCTGTTCCTTCTTCTCAGCGTCGGTGAGCCCCTCAGCCTTGGACTTGTGATATAACTCATTTATACGTGCGATCTTTGCCGCATCGATTATCGTCTCTTTCATAACTATATAAGATACTCCTTATTCAAAATAAATCTGACAACGTCAAAGTCATGATCCTTATATTCTGTGAACAGAGTTCCTATACTTTCTCCGTTCATTACCTTAACAATATTGTCCATATCCGCTCCGGATACTATGACCATATCCGAGTTGGAGTTGGTTGCTATCCTGGCGGCTGCGATCTTGGTCGTCATTCCGCCGGTTCCGTACTTGGAGCCTGCACCTTTACCCATATCCATTATATGGTCGTCTATACAGTTCACCTCTGGTATAAGCTTTGCATCAGGGTTATTGTGTGGATCATCAGTGTACAGACCGTCTATATCCGTGAGAAGTATCAGGAGATCTGCATGGATCATGGATGCAACTATGGCAGACAGTGTATCATTGTCGCCAAATGCCACGCTGTCATCCAGCTCATCGATGGCAACCGTATCGTTCTCATTGACGATCGGTACGACACCGAGCTGAAGAAGCTCGTTGAATGTGTTGATGGCATTCTTTCTCCTCTCATCCGACGATATAACATCAAATGTTAGCAGAACCTGAGCTGCTGTGCTGTGATACTCTTGAAAAAGCTTCTGATATATCATCATTAGCTGTCCCTGTCCCACTGCAGCACACGCCTGTCTGAGCGAGGTCGTCTTAGGTCTTCTGGCAAGTCCCAGCGCCTGTACTCCGACTCCGATGGCTCCCGATGATACGAGGACCACATCCTTGTCCTGATTTCTCAGATCACATATGATGCGCACCAGCTTCTCAAGCTTTGTATAGTCAAGTCCACCCGTCTCCTCGTGAATAAGTGAAGATGAACCAATCTTTATTACTATCTTTTTCTTGTCTTTCAAATACTCTCTATCCATTTATATTCTCCTGTGTACCGTCTGTTATTGCCTCATTGCTGAATCTGGATGCTATGGCCTCGGCCACCTTCATACCATCGACAGCGGCTGAGGTTATTCCCCCTGCATAGCCCGCGCCTTCCCCGCACGGGTATATACATGTCCCCTCACAGCGCAGCTCATCGCCTCGTATCATACGAACAGGTGATGAGGTTCTGGCCTCGATTCCTGAGAGAACTGCATCGTCAGATGAATATCCCGGCATCCTCTTATCAAATGACACAACTCCTTCTATTATAGCATCCTTTATATACTCTGGCAAACAGCATTTGAGGCTTGTAAGCCTGTACTTACCCATAATCTGAGGCTTAACACCGCCCAGCTTTTCCGTAGGAATGTCCCTTCTGTAATCTCCGAAGAGTTGCACCGGAACAGCCCCCTGTCCGGCCTCGTATGCGGCCTTCTCCCATCTTCTCTGAAAATTCATTCCCGCAAGAGGATGATCTGACCCGTAATCCTCCGGGGTAACATTTACCACAATGGCGCTGTTGGAATTCTCACCATTCCTGCCGCTGTAGCTCATACCATTCACACACGTCTCACCGTGCTCGGATGATGCATTCACCACGTAACCTCCAGGGCACATACAGAATGAATATACAGCCCTGCCATTTGACGCCTGATGCGTCATCTTGTAGTCTGCCGCCGGCAGCAGCTTTGCATACGCCGGATCATCGCCATACTTCATGACATCTATATCTGCTCGCTTGTGTTCGATACGAAGTCCCATGGCAAATGGCTTTGGCTCCATCGGAACACCTTTTTTGTAAAGCATCTCCACAGTATCCCTTGAGCTGTGTCCAAGTGCCAGAACAAGGGCATTTGTCCTGTATTCCTTCTCACTGCCATCTGAAAGGTTCTTTATATGTACACACACCTCATCCTGTGTGATCTGATCATAACCGGTAAAAAGTGAATCAAAATGTACCTCTCCGCCAAGTCTCTTTATATCCTCACGCATATTCCTTACAATACCAGACAGCACATCAGTGCCCACATGTGGCTTATTTATATACATTATGGACGGATCTGCACCATACTCCACAAATGTCCGCATGACCTCAGTGCGTCTGCCCGAGCCATCCTTTATGACCGTATTCAGCTTGCCGTCCGAAAAGGTTCCTGCGCCGCCCTCTCCAAACTGTACATTACAATTTGGATCAAGTCCTTCCTCACCCTTCCAGAATCTCTCTATATGCTCCATTCTCCTGTCAACATCCATGCCGCGCTCAAAAACAACCGGTCTGTATCCGGCTCTGGCAAGATACAGTGCAGCAAATAAGCCACCCGGTCCTGTTCCTATCACCACAGGCCTATAGGTCATTTTGACATTTCCCGGCTCCGGAAATCTATATTGGGTAGCATTTGTTAACATAACATTATTATTGTGAAGTCTTTTCAATAATTTTTCCGGATTCGGAACATCCACATCTATGGATGCAATATATTTCACCTGGTTTCTCCGCCTGTCATCAAGAGACAGCTTGAAAAAAATATACTCAAACTCCTTATCTGTCTTCAGCGTCTTTTTGATAACACTTCTAACATCTGCCTCTGTAAATCCAAGCTGCAGTTTTACATTGTTAATTCTGATCATCTTTTATTCTCTTTCCTGCAGACTCCCCGGCTCTCATGCCGCTTATAACAGCCCACATTATATTATATCCACCACATTTGCCGGTCACATCGACATACTCTCCAGCGGCGTATAAGCCTCTGTGTCCATCAAGTTCCAGGTTATCTGCCCTGAGCTGCAATGTGTCAACTCCACCGCTTGCCGCCTGGCTGTCCTCATAGCTGCCGAATCCATCTATGTTGAATCTCATATGTTTGAGCATATCACATATGGATGTTATATCAGCCGCGTCAAGTCCGGCCGCTTCAGAAGCTTTGATACCAAGACTTTTTATAATATACCCGGCGATCTTCTCGTTGACAATACCATTGAGCATCGCCTCGACTCTCCGTCTGCCATTTACCTCGGCAAATCGTCTCATCCTGTCCGCCAACATATCATCACTGATGTCCGGAACAAGTTCAAGTTCTATGTATGGCTTTTTGCCAGTCTCCATCAGATTTATACACTGTATACTCATATTAAAAACCGCTATGCCCGAAAGATATCCCGATGCAAACTGAACCTCGCCTCTCTCGTGGTCATACTCCTCTCCATCACACATTAGGCGGACAACAGCCTTTGCACGTACCCCTGACATATCAGATATATATTCATGGCATTTTAATTTACACAGAGCCGGATGCGTTTTCACAAACCGTACATTCAGATCATCCAGAAGTCTGTATACTCTATCAGATCCGCCAAGCTTTGGCGCAGCCGCACCTCCGGGTGCAAGTATCACCTGGGTCGTCCTATACCCGCCTTTGTCTGTGTCTACAATATATGTACCATCTTTCCCCTGTTTTATACTCAGGACTTCCTCCGATGTGCTGTTTTCTATACCAAGAATTTTGAGCCTGTCCGTCAGTGCCCACACTATGGTAGATGCCTGCAGCGATGCAGGATATATATATCCATTATCATCATAGCTGGAAACACCAAGGCTTTCAAAAAAATCCATGACATCATTATGACTGTCCGTTGTTACGAACTGAAATGGGAAAAATTCATTTGCACTGGAATAGCATGACAGATCAAGCTTCGTATTTGCAATGTTACATTTGCCATTTCCCGTCGCATACAGCTTCTTTCCGAGTTTTTTGTTTTTATCTATAAGCTTTACCGAAGCCGATGGTGCTGTCTCTTTTGCTTTTATTGCGGCTGTCATCCCAGCCGGGCCACCGCCGATAACTATAATATCATAAATCATTCCGATACACCTTTCCCATAATCATTTATCATACGTTTTACAGGCTGTCAATAAACCTGTTCATGTCATCTATATCATTGAAATACACGTGCTTGTGGATCAGTTCTCTTATACGTTTGTCCAATGAATCCACTGTACAAGTCGTCTCCCTGCAAAGACTGCCAAATCTGTTGTACACCGCCACATGTCCATTATAAGTGCTCACATAGAAATTGCCATGTGGTGTTCCACCCTCAGCAGCAATCACGAGCCCTCCGTAAAGCTCCGGTTCACTCTCATTTGATATGGGTAATATATGCCCGCTATCCATACCGTCAAATTCTCTATACACACTTTTACTGTCTCCGGATCTGCACGCCGTACTCACCACGATCTCTCTAGTTATAAAAGATAACACAAATACCGCTATAATGATAACAAAAAAATACATAATTCTTTTAAACATTACCACACCTTCTCTTCATAACAAAAAACAGAAGACAGGATATTCCATCCCATCTTCTGTCCTTGTTAATATATGTGGTTTATGTCTGTATTATTCCCATACAACTCCGGCCTTATTGTCACTCTCAAATACTGTGACATATGTCTTGCCCGGATTGAGCTGAAGTTCTTTTCCATCTGCTGTTGAATACTTTGTCACGGAGTCATCGGTTGACTTTGTCCATGTGATAGGAACGATCTTTCCATCTGAAACATAGTATCCGTCTCCTGTGCCAACGAGATCGATCATCTGTCTGTCGTGATCATCAATGCTGGTGTAGTGAGCAAACTGTATGATGATATTCTTGAATGTGAGCTGCTTTCCTGTGAGGTCATCGATCTGCTTGTCACCATACTGGAATCTGTTATATACCTTATTCTTTGAATCATATTCAAACCAAGGCTGTGTGTAAACTGACATGTTGAGTGTGAGCTTGTTTACAGACTCGCCCTCAGGAACCGTATCTTCCTCATTGAACTCAAACTTGCTCTTGTATCCCTTGTTGTGGGTAGTTGAGCATCCAAGATAATCAAGACCAGCCTTGATCATATCGCTGTTTGTGTACACATTGTGTGGAGCCTCGCGGTCTGATGATCTGTAGAAAGATACAGATCCTTCTCCACCAAGTCCGCTTATATGATCTATTCCTGTCCTGTCAAGCTCCTCCTGTCCCTGTGGAGACTGACCATAATGCATGTATATAGCATCAAACTCCATGGCAGTTGTAACATAGTAAGGTCTGCAGCTTCTGATCGAACCGACCTTCTCAAGATTGTCATAGTCGTTGAATATTGCAAGCATTCTTGTTATTCCGCCCTCAACGACAAACTCATATAAAACATCAGCCTGGCCTATGCCTGACTGAGGAATCGCATTCTCAATATTGTTGATCATTATAGCGATCGGTCTTCCGTACTCTTCCTTTCTGTCGGTGTTCCACTCGCCTGTAAGATCATTATATACTCCCTCATGGTAAGTCTCATCAACCGCTGTGGCAGACTTCATCATATCGGCCTGTGATACATCCACCTCTGCCTTAGCCTCCGTTGTAGTGACATTCTCCTCCGTTTTCTTCGAGCCGCATCCAAAAAGTGATAATCCCATCACAAGAGCGGTTGCCAGAACTAATCCCGTCTTAATTCTCCTCATAGTCTCTTGTATATCCTTTCATTGTAAGTATTTTTTCCTGCATCTCTTCCATGACCCTGCGCTCATCGTCCTCCATATGGTCATATCCTGACAAATGGAGCATGCTGTGGGCTACAAGAAAAGCCAGCTCTCTCGTCTTTGAGTGATTGTACTCAGTTGCCTGCTCATACACCTTATCAATAGATATAACGATATCTCCCAATAGCAGTTCATCTGTAGTAAGATCAAAGTAGTCACACCGGCTATCCTCGAGACCATCAAAGTTTCCAGGAATTGTATAATCAATCAGTGGAAATGACAGAACATCTGTCGCCCTGTCTATATTCCTCTGCTGGTTATTGATTTCATGTATGGAGTCATTGTCCGTGAGCAGCACGTTCACCTCGCAGGGATATGGACACCCAACGAATTCCAGCGAAGCCTGGACGATACTTGTTATGACATCCTCATAATTCTTAATATCAATATCTCCATACTCATTCTCAATATTAACTGACATATTATTTTCCTCTGTTTTTCTGAGCAGTTGTGGTTTTTCTAGGCTTTGCCTGTCTGCTCCTCTTATCCTCATATTTCTCATACGCATTTACGATCTTCTGCACCAAAGGATGTCTCACAACATCAAGACTCGTCAGATGGCAAATGCTTATGTCATCAATATCCTTTAACACCTTGAGTGCAACATCAAGACCTGACTGCGCGTCGTGTGGAAGATCCTTCTGTGAAAGGTCTCCTGTTATTATGGCCTTTGAGCCAAATCCTATTCTGGTAAGGAACATCTTCATCTGGGCAGGAGTGGTATTCTGGGCCTCATCCAGCACAATATACGCATTATCAAGAGTTCTTCCTCTCATGTAGGCAAGAGGAGCAACCTCGATCAGTCCCTTTTCCATATTCTTCATAAATGCATCAGCACCCATTATCTCATACAATGCATCATAGAGCGGCCTAAGATAAGGATCAACCTTGCTCTGAAGGTCACCCGGAAGAAATCCCAGTTTCTCACCGGCCTCTATGGCCGGCCTTGTAAGTATGATCCTTCCAACCTCATTATTCTTAAATGCCGTTATGGCTTTTGCCATGGCAAGATAAGTCTTTCCTGTTCCGGCAGGTCCCACTCCGAATACTATCATGGACTTTTCTATTGAATTGACATATGTTCTCTGTCCGACAGTCTTCGGTTTGATCGGCTTGCCGCTCATCGTGTGACAGATTATGTCCCTGTCAAGCTCAGCAAGACTCTCCTTAGCCTCCTGCGGGTGTTCATTGACTATCGATATAGTGTAGTCTACCTTCTGTTCATCGATGGACGAGCCACGGTCTGCCATCTGGAAGAGCTGTTCTATAACCTGAATAGACTTCTTCACGCCTTCCTCGGAGCCGCTGACCTTAAGCTTGTCATCGCGAAGTATCATTGACACACTGTATTCTTTCTCAATCTTTTTTATATTGGCATCAAACTGTCCAAACACAGTCTGTATATAGTTTGATGCAACAGTTACGGATTCTGAATATTCGCTCAATACTTGTATCCCCTGTCATTATTATTTGTCAGTCAGGCTCCACCTCTTCGCTCCCCGATGTATTGTTTACGTCAATATATCTCGGCACAGCAACCGGGAGTCTGATACTGATATCGCCTTCAGCCGAAGCCTCACCGCGTTCATTAGTAATAATAACATTTTTTCGGACAATTTGCACCCCTTTTTCTTGCATTTTGCCAATATAAACATGCAGATGCTGGTTAAGTCTGTCTTTCTGCTCCTTATCCGTAAGCTTACGTGTATTTACTTTATAGAACACTTTTCGCTCTATATTCACGGATAACGGAAAATACATATCGCCGATATGCAGCCGTTTTTCCTCGGCGGAAAGGTCGTATGAGCCGTCTGAGGCAGCAGTTTTATACGGAGTAAATACCCGACGTCCAATTTTTATATCTACTTTGTTTACCTTCCTGTCTGTAGTCTCCTTTTCCTGGAGCTCACTCTCAACCACATCTCTGTACTCTACATCACAAAGACCATATATCTCTCCGGAAGCAGGTACAAACACCGTATCCACAACCTCACTGTCATCATTGTATATGTTAACTGTTCCCGATATAAGAGTATCCCCTTTTTTCACTTCATCTCCAACCGATGCAACAGGCGTCCCCGCCGATGCAACAAGGGAATAGATCGTACAATCCATTGTGGCCACGAGATCACACGGTCTGCCATCTTCCGGAACTGTAAATACATCCACGGACTCCTTGAGCGCAACTGTAAGCTTTGTCCCACTGATGCTGCAGGATGCCCAACATATCTCCCCAAGATTATCCGTCAGCATGTCTGTCAGTTCGCTCAGATCAATACTCTTTTTTCTATGTCCATAGCACGGATACTCCATCTCGATAAGATCTGCAATTTCCTCACTTGTATAATCCTCACATCCGTCAATTTCTATGTACCATACATACCCTGATTCCCAGTATACAAACAGCAAAAATAATAAAACTCCGAGTAATATCGAGATCCTCTTCCTATTGCCCAGCAAACCGGTTCTCAGAGTCTTCTTCTCAGCTATTCGGATATCTATCATACATTTGTCCGCTATCTCTTCAAGTCTTTTTCTGTCATCGGAGTATATGCAGAAGTTTTCTGCCTTGCCATTCCATTTACTGTCATTCTGTTTACTGCCGTTCTTTTTTCTGTTCTTCTTTACATCCCTCTCGCACCATGTACGTATTCCTTTATGGCTGCATATATTCATCAGGCGCAGAGCTGCGCGGCTGTCACAGCTCACATAGCACACACCTCTTATTTCCCTTCTAATATTCATGCAGTCACACTGTCAGCCAATCTACACTGTTTATCGAACCGCATATTTTCACTTCATAGGATGCGTAGTAAGCAATCTGTAATCTTTTCCCATATATATTCAATATCCCTTTCCGGGTCTTAACAGACACTCTCTCGTCGTCAGAGTAGATCACATGTCTGAAATTCTCTATCACCAGCTCATCATTGTTGAACATGGTGAGTCTGGAGGTCGTTCCCGCCGAGTCCGGACACCAGCACGGAGGTTCAAATGCTATAACTTTTTTCGCTCTGTCTTTCATGAATACCACCATAACGCTTTTGGAACATTATATGAATACACATAAAAAAAGAGTACCGAATAAACTCGGTACTCTTAGAAATCAATTTAAAATCAAATATATATACTATGATTTATTTGTACTTGCGCTTTCTAGCTGCCTCTGACTTCTTCTTACGCTTTACACTAGGCTTTTCGTAATGCTCTCTCTTACGAATCTCCTGCTGAATACCAGCCTTCGCACAATTTCTCTTAAATCTGCGAAGAGCGCTATCTAAGTTTTCGTTCTCTTTAACTATTACACTTGACATTCTCTCACCTGACCTCCCTCCAGTTGTAAAATTATGCTACCAAATAACAACTGATTGGGTATTTTTAAGCACAAAATGTATTATATACATAAAATTCCTAATCGTCAACAGGAAAATGACAAATTAATAAAATATCTGTCACGAAACCTTAAGCTATCTGATTCTGAGCCTCTGTAACCGCCTGGGCAAGAGCTGCTTCGATTCCGTCAGGATTCTTTCCACCGGCCTGAGCCATGTTAGGACGACCACCGCCGCCACCACCTACAAGGCCAGCCACGGCCTTGATGATATTACCGGCATGGGCTCCCTTAGCAACTGCGCCGTCTGTAGCCATGGCAATGAGATTTACCTTGCCATCCTTTGCAGATGCAAGAACAACAACGCTGTCACCAAGCTTGCTCTTGAAGTCATCTCCGAGGTTTCTCAGTGAATTCATATCTGTATCCGGGATAGCCGCTGTCAGAATCTTGATTCCATCCTTGTCTATAGCACTTGAAAGAACGTCTCCAGCTGCCTCCTTTGCCATCTTATCCTTGAGCTTCTTATTCTCATTCGTAAGTTCCTTAACCTCTGCAAGAAGCTGTTCTATTCTCGATGCCACACCATAGATATCAGTCTTAGCTGCCTTTGCAGCATCAATGAGCTCCTGCTCTACATTTCTGTAGTAATCAAGTGCTCCGACAGATGTAAGTGCCTCGATACGTCTTGTACCTGCGGCCACACCGGCCTCTGATATGATCTTGAATGTTTTTATAGCTCCTGTGCTGGCAACATGTGTACCACCGCAGAGCTCCTTTGAGAAGTCTCCCATTGATACCACACGGACCTTCTCACCATACTTCTCACCAAACAGAGCCATGGCTCCGGTCTCCTTAGCCTCATCTACAGACATTACATCCGTGCATACAGGTATATCGAGCTGGATCTGCTCATTTACAATATCCTCAACCTTCTTGATCTCTTCCTTAGTCATCGCCTGATCATGTGAGAAGTCAAATCTCAGTCTTCCCGGCTCAACGAGTGAACCTGCCTGCTCTACATGATCTCCGAGAACCATCTTGAGTGCTCTCTGAAGAAGATGTGTTGCGGAATGGTTGTTACATATGAGTGCTCTGTTCTCAGCATCAACTGTGAGTTCTGCCTCATCACCAACATTGAGTTCGCCTGACTCAACATAACCGATATGTGCGATCTTGCCGCCTACAACCTTGACAGTATCCTCAACAACGAATGTACCGTTCTCTGTCTTGATGATTCCCTTATCACCGATCTGACCACCCATGGTAGCGTAGAAAGGTGTCTCAGGAACTATAACTGAAGCCTGTGCTCCCTCAGATACAGTATCTGCAAGAACTGACTTCTTATCATCACCCTCACCAACCTCTGTTGTGATGGCTGATATAGTTGACTTGTATGTCAGCTTGTCATATCCGACAAACTCAGATGTCATGTCAACAGGAAGCTGCTCATATACGGTTGCGTCTGCACCCATGTATGTTGTGGTCTTTCTGGCCTTTCTTGCAGTCTCCTTCTGGATATTCATGCACTCGGTGAATCTGTCCTCATCAACCTCGATCCCCTCCTCCTCGAGGATCTCCTTTGTGAGATCAAGAGGGAATCCATAGGTGTCATAAAGCTTGAATGCCTTGTCACCTGAGAGAACCTTCTCACCTGCAGCCTTAGTCTCGTCTATATAATCCTTGAGGATCGCAAGACCTGTATCTATGGTCTTATTGAAGCTCTCCTCTTCCTTGTCTATCTTATTGAAGATATATTCCTTCTTCTCACTGAGCTCAGGATATGCATCCTCTGACACCTCGATAACTGTCTTTGCAAGCTCTGACAGGAACTTGCCCTTGATGCCGAGAAGTCTTCCGTGTCTTGCAGCACGTCTGAGAAGACGTCTAAGAACATAACCACGGCCCTCGTTCGATGGAACGATACCATCTGATGTCATGAATGTAACTGAACGGATATGATCAGTTATAAGTCTGATCGATACATCCTTCTCATGATCTGTCTCATATTCCACGCCTGCCATCTCACATACCTTGTCGCGGAGAGCCTTGATCGTATCAACATCAAATATAGAATCAACATCCTGAACAACAACTGCGAGTCTCTCAAGACCCATACCTGTATCTATGTTCTTCTGCTCAAGCTCTGTGTAGTTGTTGTGTCCGTCATTGTTGAACTGTGTAAATACGTTGTTCCAAACCTCCATGTATCTGTCACAGTCACAGCCTACAGTACAGCCAGGCTTACCGCAGCCATACTTCTCGCCTCTGTCATAGTAAACCTCTGAACAAGGACCACAAGGACCAGCTCCGTGCTCCCAGAAGTTGTCCTCCTTGCCGAATCTGAATATACGGTCAGCATCGACACCGATCTCCTTATTCCATATATCAAATGCCTCATCGTCATCCTGGTAAACCGATGGATAGAGTCTGTTCTTGTCAAGTCCTACAACCTCTGTGAGGAACTCCCATGTCCATGATATAGCCTCATGCTTGAAATAATCGCCAAATGAGAAATTACCCAGCATCTCAAAGAATGTACCATGACGGGCTGTCTTACCTACATTCTCGATATCTCCTGTTCTGATACACTTCTGACATGTTGTCACACGTCTTCTAGGTGGTACCTCCTGACCTGTAAAGTAAGGCTTAAGTGGTGCCATACCTGAATTGATCAGCAGTAAGCTGTTGTCATTGTGTGGAATAAGTGAAAAGCTCTTCATTCTAAGATGACCCTTGCTCTCCATGAATTCCAGGAACATTTTTCTCAGTTCGTTCACGCCATAATTTTGCATTGTCTAATATCCTCCACTCTATCTTCTGTCAGCCAGTTCTTCTGTAATATCTTTCCAGCTGATTCCTCTCTCTACCATCAGACACATGAGATGATAAAGGAAGTCAGATATTTCATATTTTATATCCTCTGAATCAGGATTCTTGGCAGCTATGACTATCTCCGTAGCTCCCTCACCGACCTTCTTCAGGATCTTGTCAATACCCTTGCCGAACAGATAATTGGTATAAGAATCATCTCCTGGCTGATCCTTTCTGTCGCGTATGGTATTGTATACCTCCTCGAATACCTTCATAGGATTGGTATCATTGTACTCCTTTCTCACCAGATCTGTAAAGAAACAAGTACGGCTGCCTGTATGACACGCAGCTCCTATCTGTGACACCTTGGCAAGTATGGTGTCCTTGTCACAGTCTATCGTAAGAGACTTGACAAACTGATAATGACCGGATGTATCACCCTTGGTCCACAGCTCATTGCGGCTGCGGCTCCAGTATGTCATGCGTCCTGTTCTGATGGTCTTCTCATACGACTCCTTGTTCATATAAGCGACCATGAGCACTTCACCGGTCTTATAGTGCTGTGTAACACATGGAATAAGTCCATCCGAATTGAGTTTGAACGCCTCAAAAGGCATGGACGATTCAAACAGATCCACATCTATATTTGCCTCACGGCAATGCTGTTTAATCTCCATTATATCCATCTTCTGGAGATTGTACAGAGAAATTGATTCAGCATTTGTCTCATTGAGCATCTCTGCCACAGCTTCCCCGTTAGTGGAATAGGTAGAAACTATAACAGGAAGTGCAACATTTTCTCTTATGGATTTTACTATATCCAGATATTCCGGCACCATGTTGTTGTGAAGCAGCAGAAGTTCTCCCGCTCCAAGCGTCTTCAGTTTTCTGGCATATCCGACAGGATCATCACACTCACTAAGATCTATAGTACAGATTATTCGCTCTGAACCAAATCTGTCAGAAGCCTCAGTGACAAGCTCCGGCGTGTTCAGCGCCGCAGATTTCATACATACCTTGGATGCACCTGCATACAGAAGCTTCTTGACATCTTCAAGCTCCCTCACACCGCCACAGGCAATAAGTGGAATATCAACACTGTCACATATCTGTCTTATAATGGCAACATTGGGTTCTCTGCCATCTTTTGTTGCCTTGCTGTCAAAATAAGCTATCTCATCAGCTCCGGCATCATTGTAATATTTTGCCATCTCGACCGCATTGTTCAGATCCAGACATGGAATTATCTTTTTGCAGATCATATCATTATCCATAGTGAACCAGCACCTCCTTAAAGTGTGCCCTTGGTAGAAAGCACCTTTCCGTTTAATCTTCTGTCATAAGTTGTCGCCTCATCAAGAGCCTTCGCAAATGCCTTGAATGCGGCCTCTATGATGTGGTGATCGTTCTCCCCTGAGAACTGCTTAATATTGAGATTCATCTCAGCAGCGTATGATACTGCATAGAAGAATTCCTTGACCATCTGTGTGTCGAAGTATCCAACCCTCTCTGTGCGGAGGTTCAGATCATAGACAAGATATGGTCTTCCCGACAGATCTATGGCACACATTACGAGAGTCTCGTCCATCGGCAGGAAGAAATTGCCAAATCTCTTGATGGCCTTCTTGTCTCCAAGAGCCTCCTTGATGGCCTTGCCCAGCACAATTCCCACATCCTCAATGGTATGGTGACAATCCACATACAGATCTCCCTTGACTGTAACGTTGAGATCAAAGAAACCATGCTTCGCAAAACTTGTGAGCATGTGGTCAAAGAAACCGATTCCTGTGTCGATCTTTGACTGTCCTTTTCCATCTATATTAAACTCGAGGGTTA
The DNA here is from genome assembly GCF_040227395.1 of Coprococcus sp. RTP21428st1_C9_RTP21428_210409. NCBI lineage: Bacteria > Bacillati > Bacillota > Clostridia > Lachnospirales > Lachnospiraceae > Coprococcus > Coprococcus sp. RTP21428st1_C9_RTP21428_210409. The sequence continues at coordinate 24,979 of NZ_JBEHVV010000008.1, read as the reverse complement.
TGTCTGTCTCGTTTGTCGTTCTTGTACATTTGGCGATTCTAGCTGCTTTCTCTGCCATATCCCTGTCTCCTTCCCATATTCTATATCATTATGTCTTATTTTTCAAATCTTACTGCTATTGAATTGGCATGTGCTGTGAGCTGCTCAGCCTTGGCAAATGCTTCAATGTCAGTGTGAACTGCCTCAAGTGCCTCTCTTGAATAGTAGATTATGCTGGATTTCTTGATGAAATCGTCTACTGAAAGCGGTGAGAAGAACTTTGCTGTACCGTTTGTTGGAAGTACATGGTTAGGGCCTGCAAAGTAATCTCCAAGAGGCTCTGATGAGTATTCTCCGATAAATATAGCTCCAGCATTCTTCACTCTTGTCATCACGTCAAATGGATTGGCTGTGACGATCTCGAGATGCTCTGATGCAATGTCGTTGACAGCATCTATGGCATCGCTCATGTTGTCTGCAAGAAGAATATATCCATAATTGTCTATAGACTTTCTCATTATCTCTTTTCTTGAAAGCTCATCGATGAACTTGTCAACCTGAACTGATACCTTCTCGGCAAGCTCCTCTGATGTGGTCACAAGTATGGCTGATGCCATCTCGTCATGCTCTGCCTGTGACAGCAGATCTGCAGCCACGTATCTAGAATTGGCAGTCTCATCGGCAAGTACCATTACCTCTGATGGGCCGGCTATGGAATCTATGCTGACATGTCCGTATACGGCACGCTTTGCAAGAGCGACAAATATGTTTCCAGGGCCAACTATCTTGTCAACCTTAGGTACTGACTCTGTTCCGTATGCAAGGGCAGCTATGGCCTGCGCGCCGCCTGCCTTGTATATCTCATCCACTCCTGCTTCCTTTGCTGCAACGAGTGTTGTGGCGTACACCTCACCCTCAGCATTACATGGAGTTGTCATGACTATCTTCTCAACGCCTGCAACCTTTGCCGGCATAACATTCATCAGAACTGATGAAGGGTAAACAGCCTTTCCACCCGGAACATAGACACCTACAGATGCAAGTGCTGTAACCTTCTGTCCGAGAAGAGTTCCATTTGGCTTGGAGTCAAACCAGCTATACTGCTTCTGCTTCTCATGGTACTCCCAAATGTTCTTCTTGGCTTTTCTGATAACGTCAAGGAGCTCAGGGCTGACCTGTGTATATGCGTAGTCTATCTCTTTCTGTGTAACCTTGACATTTTCTGCTGTTATATCTGCCTTGTCGAACTTCTTTGTGTATGAGAAGAGTGCGGCATCGCCGTTATCTCTCACATCGTCAACTATTTCCTGTACAGTCTCTGCATAGTTACCGAAATTACTTGGACTTCTCTTCAGAAGATTCTTCAGAAGATCCTTCTTTGTCTCTGCATTAAGCTTTACGATTCTCATCTCTGTTATGCCTCCGTGTGATTATCAATTTGTTATATCATAGGTCGTCGTGCGTGAGCGCGATGACCTGCGCATGCCTCAGCGTGCTTCATTATATCATGATTCGCACCTACGGTGCTTTCCGTTGCTTTCGCAACTATCATGATCCAATTCGCCGCTCGCCAATCATGCAAGCATGTTGGCTCACTTGCGCTCATTATATCATCTATATATGCTACTTGTTCTCTTCCTTTATAAGTCTGTTGAGATCTTCCAACAGCTTGTGTATCCTCTCATTCTCCATCTTGAGACTTACCTGGTTCACAACCATGCGGGCTGAGAGTGGACAAATTTCCTCAAGCACCTCAAGTCCGTTCTCCCTGAGTGTGCTTCCTGTCTCAACTATATCTACGATCACCTCTGAAAGTCCAACTATAGGAGCGAGCTCCACTGAACCATTGAGCTTGATTATCTCAACTGTCTGGTGCTTACGGTTGTTGAAGTAATCCTTTGCGATCACCGGATACTTACTTGCAACTCTTATGATCTCATTCTTCTTGAGAAGCTCTCTGGCAGATGCCGGTCCGCATACACACATGCGGCACTTTCCGAAACCGAGATCCATGACCTCATACAGGTTTCTTCCCTCCTCAAGTATTGTGTCCTTACCTACAACGCCTATATCGGCCGCACCATATTCTACATAAGTAGGAACATCTGTGGCCTTTGACAGGAAGAACTTCATCTTAAGCTCCTCGTTCACAAATATAAGCTTTCTTGTGTCGGGATCCTTCATCTCCTCACATGTTATACCTATCTGTTCAAGCAGCGCAAGTGTCTTTTTTGCAAGTCGCCCCTTAGCAAGGGCAAATGTTAAATATCTCATCTCTCCATAACCTTTCATCTAATTCAATCTATTCTCAATCAAGCCGTAAAAGTTTCTTCTATAAATTGCCATCCCACTTGGAGTGTGATCGGCTTATCAGATCGTATGCCACCGCATCGCCTGACTGTTCAAAATATATAAGGCCTGAGAAATGCTCTCTACCCGCATACTCGATATAGTCATCAACCGATTTCTTCTGTGACTTTCTTATGAGCTCTATCTTGCGTCCCTCACTTCTGAGCTTCATACCGGCCTTGATAGCCTTGCCCTGATTCTCTATATCATAGAGGATGATCGTGTTTGAATAATCCACATCTATGTCTATATTCTGTCTGTTCATGGCCATTATGAGCTCCTCAACAGTGAAGGCAAAACCGATAGACGGTGCATCCTTTCCAAACTGCTTGAGAAGATTATTGTAACGGCCGCCCTTGACAACAGCATCACCGGTTCCATAAGTATATCCGCGGAATATGATTCCTGTATAATAGTTGTATCCGTCAAGCATACCGAGATCAAAGCTTATGTGATCCTGATATCCGTAGCACTCAAGGGCTGCATATACTCTTCTGAGCCTCTTCACAGCCTCAAGTGATGTCTCATTTGACACATATCCCTCAGCCTTGTCAAGCATGGATATTCCGCCGAACAGAGAATCAAATGCAACAAATGCTTTCTTAAGAGAGTCACTTATATCAAGTGCATCCACATACTCCTCAAGTCCGAAAAAGTTCTTGATATGGATGTACTCTTTTATCTGATCCTCCTCGTCCTCACTGATACCAGATTCAGCAACCAGACCCTTGAAGTAGTCTATCTGGCCTATCTCTATCTGGAAATCACTGATCCCGATCTCGTTGAAGCAGTCTATCACAGTTGCGATTATCTCAGCGTCAGCAGCGGATGAATCATCATTTACAAGCTCGGCACCGATCTGTGTGACCTCCTTGAGTTTTCCCTGAAGCTTGAGTGTGTTTGTATAGGTATTGCCTGTATAGCAGAGTCTGACAGGAAGTTCCTCATCTGCATAATACTTTGCAACACATCTCGCTATTGAAGGTGTTATATCCGGCCTGAGCACCAAAGTATTGTTGTCCCTGTCAAAGAACTTGTACATCTCATTGGAAGGTGCTGAACCCTTATCTCTGTTAAATATATCAAAAAACTCAAATGTAGGTGTCTCTATATCGTGATAGCTGTATAACTCCAGAATATGATGGAGTTCATGCATAACCTTTCTCTTCTTCTTACATTCTACATCGTAGGTGTCTCTCACTCCATCTGGGGTCTGTAACAGTTTGTCCTGCATAATCATATCTCCTTGTCAATTAAACTTTGCCATGCTTCACGTTCTTTATTATTGCTTTATCGCATTAAAGTGATAATTTGCTACTTTGGTAGCATGTCAACGTGCACATTATATTAAAGCGGATTGTATTTGTCAACCTCTATCATCAAGATCCCTGCTTAGAGGTTCAAGATAATGTACCAATGCACCACCCTTGGCTCTTATAAAGAAATTGGGATCAAGTTCATTGTACTTGAAGTTGTTGGCATGCCCATTCTGGACTCTCTCAAGATACCCCTTAAGCTCCTCGAATCTCATATAATACAGTTCATTTCGTCCGGAGAACATTATGATAAGAAAGCTTACACCGTTCTGTCTCTCGAAATCCTCCATGAACCTTATCTGATGCTCATGAATGTTACGCATTGTAAATGTATCAGTGGCACATTCCTTTGCATCGAAACATACCGGAACTCCCTGGACAACACCTATATAGTCGACGGTTGAATCCTTCTCGAAATACGCCAGGGTGATCTGGCTGCTGTCCTTGTCAATCTTTATCGGCGTGATAGGTGTCGGGATCTTCTGGACCAGCGCGAGGTTCTTCTGTCTGTAATATTCATTTGTGTTGTTTATCATATCCTCCAGTGTGGAGCCACGAAGCCCTCGCGAATTCCATGTAGCCATCTATTCAAACAAATCCTTTTCTATTCTTTTATACATATCAGGCTTGAATGCTGAGAAGCTCTTGCCCGTCAGATAATCCAGTCCACCGACAACATCGGTAAACTCCACCTCGCCGCAGTGCAGAATCTGGTTTCTAAGCTTGTATGTCTGTCTGAAATGTATGTTTGTCTCCCTGTCACCATACTTCTGGTCACCGATCACCGGATACCCCATGTGCTGGAGCTGTGCCCTTATCTGGTGAGTCTTACCCGTTATGAGCTTTACCTTAAGCTCTGTATATTTTCCATTTGTTCTGACCGGCTGGAATATGGTGTGGATCTTATCATAGCCCAAGTCCCCGGCAGCCCTGCGTATCTCCTCCACGCTGTCACGTATTGTCACAGTGTTCTTCTTATCATCCTTCACGAGATATGCCGTAATATCCTGCGTCTCTGTCATATTTCCCTTGACTATGGTGTAGTAATATTTGTCTATGCGTCTCTCCCTTATGATCCTCGAAAGCTCCTGACTTCCCATAAGTGACACTCCACACAGAACAAGGCCGGAGGTATTCCTGTCCAGCCTGTTGCATACAGAAGGCTTGAAGGTTCTGAGCTGAGTCTCAGTTATATACTCATTGTCAAGCAGATAATCGATGACACTCTCATTGATCGAGTAATCGTCCTTCGATGCCTTCTGTGACAATACACCCGCCGGTTTATTGACTATAAGTATGTTGTGGTCGTGATATATGATCTCCGGTTTAAACCTGTTTCCACCTGTGAAAGCACCGGCTCTCACGCTGTCATCCCTGAATGATTCTATGGTCTCATCCGACAGATAGAGCTGTATCACATCCCCAACATACACGATCTCATTTCCAACCGCCTTGCCGTTATTAAGTTTTATGTTTTTCTTTCTTATCATCCTGTAGACGAAGCTTGAAGGAGCCTTGTTAAGGTACTTCATGACCAGCTTGTTAAGCCTCTGGCCGGCTTCGTTCTTTGAAATAACTATCTCTCTCATTTTTGTCTATATTCCCAGCTCATATAATCTGTTTCTGATCTTCTCATCGGCACCGACAAATTCATCTGAAGGTGCTTTGATCTTCTCGGCCTTTGCCACAAAACCATCAATGTCTGTGGCTATGATCACAACATATTTTTTCTGGTCTGCCAGAGCCTCTGTAATGATCTTCTTGAGCGCTGCCTCATCAGGTATCTTTTTGCCATATCCACCATTGTAGTAAAACAGCATTCTGCCATCTCTTATGACCGCAGCAGGGAAATACACTATTCCCTCGTACCTGCTTATCGACACATCATATACAAGTGACGGATCTCCAAAGTATGATAACTTCTCAAGTTTAGCGTACTCATCCTTCGTGAGTTCCTTGAACCCTGCACACATTATGTATGCCACAAGCTGTTTTGCAAGCGGCAGGGCGACGAGTATCGGTATGACTATAAATACAGTCTTTCTTGTGTCAAACATAGCCACAGTAAAGAATACTCCGGCTATAACAAACAATCCAAGTACAATGATACTTATAAGAACATTTCTCTTATGCCTGTTCATGTATCCGTGTTGTCCTTTTTCCATATCATCCTCCATTTATCTCTGGTCTGGCTGTAGAGCTATGTCCGCCTGCAGCCCATATATCTACTTCATAAATCTGATCAGCAAACTGTGAGGCAGGTACTTGCTCACAAGTCTGAACGCCTTCATAAGCGGCGAATACACCGATATATCGCTCATATAATACGCGTCAAACAGTGCCTTTTTTACAACCTTCACAGGATCTGCTCTTAGAATCATCTTATACGGCTTGGACTTTGTGTACTTCTGCGCAACATCGAAGAACTCTGTCTTGACAGGTCCCGGGCAGACAGCCGTAACAGTTATCCCCTTTTCCTCAAGCTCTCTGTTAAGTGCTCTTGAAAAGCTCAGCACCATTGATTTGGATGCCGCATATATAGCAAATGATGGCTGAGGCAGAAAAGCTGCAGATGAAGCAAGATTGATTATATTTGAAGGGCCTGACATATATGGCAGAGATATATGTGTTATGGCAGCCAGCGCCCTGCAGTTGAGATTCAACATTCCAGTCACGTCGTCCACTGTCATATTCTCAAAATGGCCTGCTATTCCGTATCCAGCTGCATTTACAAGTACTCTTATTGATGGAGCCTGTCTCTCAAGAAGATTTCTGTAGAACTTGATATCAGTCTCATCGGTTAGGTCAAGCGCAAGTATCCTTACAAGCTTTCCACTTACCGCGTTTATCTCGGTCTTAACCTCAGCAAGCCTGTCTTTTCTCCTTGCTATAAGCCATATCTCGTCGATTGTCCTGTATCGCTGTGCTATCTGAAGTGCAAATTCTCTTCCAATCCCTGAAGATGCTCCTGTGATTATCGCTACCTTTCTCATGACATCATCCTCCATCCCGATAAATATTTGTTTTTTAATACTCCTCTGTTGTTCTTGGCCCACCCGAGCGGATATCCATCCACGCAGACAAGCACATACCCATTCTCTATATCCTGATCATCTTCCAGCTCGACGGTCTCTCCCTTTAAATACTTTATGACCCTTATGTCATCCGCCAAAAAACTCACAACATTGTCAAACTGATCTGACTTGAGATACATCGCAAGTGACTGACTCGGTTCAAATCTGTTCTTCTTGACCTCACCGAGGAACAGTCCATGCCTCAAAAGCCTGAGTCCCTTAACATCAGGCATTCCCTCTGATATATAATAAAGTCTTCCATTATTTTCCTCTATCCTGTCTGTCTTTATACCCGCAGACTCAGATACATGCTTTATAAATGCGATGAAATCCTCATCCGGCCTGTACGACTTGAACGAGTATGTTGAGTTTCCTCTATATGAGTCATCCTGATCCTTTTCAAACAGAGCTATGAAATGACCTTCGCCCTTCACGTGATGAGGCCACAGTCTTGAACATTTCACAAGCTCAGGATTGCCGGTCTCTCCCCAGGCCGGATTGCCGTCATCAAATTTCTCATATTTAGGAAAATCCACAAGATGCATACTGTCATCTATCGACAGCAGATACTCCACCGACCTCTCATCCTCCTCGGGGGAAAATGTACATGTGGAATAAAGCAGCTTTCCGCCCGGTTTCAACATCTTGCACGCTTCATTTAATATTCCTCTCTGCAGTCCGGCAAAAAGTTCAGTTCCGTTGTTCTCCCATGCAGTCATCATCGATGAAGATTTTCTGAACATGCCCTCTCCGGAACACGGTGCATCTATAAGTATCTTATCGAATGTACCCTCAAATGCCTTTGACAGATTATTTGGAGGTTCACTTACCACACACATGTTTCCTATTCCGAAAAGTTCCAGGTTCTTCAGAAGCGCCTTGGCTCTCGAGTTGCTTATATCATTGGATATAAGTATTCCCGTGCCATTAAGCTTTGCCGCAAGCTCGGTGGATTTGCCTCCCGGTGCCGCGCATATATCTAGTACCACATCTCCATCCTCTATATCCAGAACGCTGGCAGGTGTCATGGCACTTGGCTCCTGTATATAATAGAGCCCCGCATAATAGTATGGATGCTTGGACGGCGTATACTTCCTGTGATCATAGTAAAAACCATTCTTAGTCCACGGCACAGGCTCCAGCTCGAAAGGACTTATCTTAAGAAAGTCCTCCACGGATATCTTGGATGTATTCACCCTGATTCCATGATACATATCACTGTCAAAACACTTTATATAATCCTCGTATTCATCGCCAAGCTGTATTCTGATCCTCTCGTCAAACGCCTTTGGTAAAGTCATAACAAACTCCTTTATCTTACGCTCTGGGCCTTGTAACCCTCAGCTATTATGTCAAGCTGCTTTGCAAAATTCTCAAGCAGCTCCATATCATCCTTCTTATATATAGAATAAAACTCATCCTGAATCTTCTGGATCTCTCTTGGATTTCCCACCTTGTACAGATTCTGGATATTAACAATGATCTCCGAAACTATATTCGCCTTGATATTGAACGAATTCTGTGCATCCATGATCTCTCCGCGGACATATGACATCTCCCTGTCAAGTGCAACGGTGGCATCCGCAGCATTCTTGAGCTTCGCCCTTATGTCCTCTGGAATTCCCTTCCTGTACTTGTACTGCAATGAATGTTCTATGGTTGCCCAGAAGTTCATCGCCATTGTCCTTATCTGGATCTCCGCCTGTATGGTGGTGCATCCATTTACCGTATATACATCGTAATCAAGTATGATGTGATAGCTCTGATAGCCGCTGGCCTTGGCATTTGCTATATAATCCTTCTCCTCACGTATCCTCATGTCCTGTCTGCCACGTATAATCTCAACCACCTTGCTGATATCCTCGGTGAACTGGCACATGATCCTGATTCCGGCTATGTCATCCATCTCCTCAACGATCCGGTCCATAGGAATATTCTTCTTCTGAAGCTTATCGATAATACTGGAGACCGTTTTCACCCTTCCGGTCACGCTCTCTATAGGTGAGTACTTTCCCATACTCTTGTACTGCATTATTATGTGGTTGAACTTCACGAGAAGCTCATCAACCGCCTGCTCGTAAGGAGACAGTATCTCCTTCCAAAGCTGAATCTCCATATAAAATAACTCCTCCCAATACAAATACTACTGTGACACTCTTGTGCTCAGGAATGTATACTCCTTCTGTCCTTTCTCATAATCCGGATACTCAGACACAAGCTGTCCCGCTATCTCATAAGCCTTATCGTAATCCTCGTTCTTCTCATAATATGTTATCTCAAGCATCAGGAGCTCTTTTCTGTATATCTTGTCTCCACTGTCAAGTCCATTTGTAATATATGCGATCGCAGACTCCATATCACCGTTATTCAGATAATATGAACCGTACATGGCATATACATACGAGTTGAATCCAAATGTCTGGACATATTTTTCATAGCTCTCAAACATCTTATCGGACTCATCAGTAACTGCGTAGCATGTTCCTATGTACATATAAAGCTCCGGATATGTCTCCGCCTGCTTCAGAAGAACATCGAGAGCACCGCCATAATTTCCCTGTGAGAAATCACTGAGTGCAGTTGCCAGTTCCTTCAGATCTTTTACATTTGATCCGGTAAATGAATCCTGTATCAATTCGTTGTATGTATTTGCGGCCTCTGTGTACTGCGCACTCTTGAGATACGCATCAGCCAGATACAGCTTTATATTCTGATCCTTTTTCTTTGAGAACAACTGATTCTCTGCCAAGGCATTGTCAAATGAATCTATTGCCTCCTGATACGAACCTGACTTGTAATATTTTACGCCCTGATCGTAAAGTTCATCCTTCTGTGACACTATTGCCGATATAGCGTATGAGATCAGCAATACAGCCACACACGCAAGTATCACCAATGCAAAAATTAGTTTATAGTTGATCTTTCTTCTCTCTTTAAATATGCTGCGTTTACGTCTAGACATATGTTATCTCCTTTGAATCACAGTATTTTTATTACACGGCATAGCTACCGCAGTTTATACATCATTTTATATTAGCACAATCCAACAAATATATAAAGTAAAAAAGCGGCTTTGCTGATTTTCATCAGCAAAACCGCTCTCAATTCTTCTATAAATACAATATCTGACGCCGACAGGTCTGGCAGATTAGTGATGGAATAATCTGATTCCTGTAAATACCATGACCATATCGTACTTGTCAGCACACTCGATAACAAGATCGTCACGAACTGATCCGCCAGGCTGTGCAATGTACTTGACACCGCTCTTGTGAGCTCTCTCTATATTGTCTGAGAATGGGAAGAATGCATCTGATCCAAGGACAACATCTGTGTTCTGCGCAAGCCATGCCTTCTTCTGCTCTGCTGTGAACACCTCAGGCTTAACCTTGAATCTCTTCTGCCACTCGCCTTCCTTAAGAACGTCCTCATACTCATCACCCATGTATACGTCGATGGCATTGTCTCTGTCGGCTCTTCCAAGTCCGTCAACAAACTGAAGTCCCATAACCTGTGGTGACTGACGAAGGAACCAGTTGTCTGCCTTCTGTCCTGCAAGTCTTGTACAATGGATTCTTGACTGCTGTCCGGCTCCGATACCTATAGCCTGTCCGCCCTTTACATAGCATACTGAGTTTGACTGTGTATACTTGAGTGTGATGAGCGCGATCTTCATATCGATCTCAGCCTGCTCTGGAAGATCCTTGTTCTTTGTAACAAAGTTTGACAGAAGATCCTTGTCGATCTTGAGCTCATTTCTTCCCTGCTCAAATGTAACACCGTATACCTGCTTTCTCTCGATCTCAGCAGGAACATAGTTCTCATCTATCTGGATGATGTTGTAATTTCCCTTCTTCTTTGCAAGAAGAAGTTCCATAGCCTCATCTGTGTATCCAGGAGCGATAACACCATCTGATACCTCTCTCTTGATAAGGCGTGCTGTGTCTGCGTCACATACATCTGAAAGTGCGATGAAATCGCCGAATGATGACATTCTGTCAGCACCTCTTGCTCTTGCATATGCGCATGCAAGTGGTGAGAGCTCTCCGAGATCATCTACCCAGTAGATCTTTGCAAGTGTATCTGTAAGTGGAAGTCCAACTGCAGCGCCTGCTGGTGAAACATGCTTGAATGATGTTGCTGCTGGAAGTCCTGTTGCCGCCTTGAGTTCCTTTACGAGCTGCCATCCGTTAAATGCATCAAGGAAGTTGATGTATCCAGGCTTGCCGTTTAAAACCTTAACAGGAAGATCACTGCCATCCTCCATATATATTCTTGATGGCTTCTGATTTGGATTACAACCGTACTTTAACTGAATCTCGTTCATGATCAAATATCTCCTTTATTCTTTAATTACTTATTCTTGTTCACGATCTTTGTCTCATACTCACCTGTTGCGATGTCAATATATCTGACGAACAGTGACACCTTGTTGTCCTCATTGAGGCTGTTCCATACCTTGTCTGTGAACTCATCGATATCACCGGATATCTTAACCCACTTTGGCTCACCCTCAAAGCTTGGGAGCGGATTGCCATCGTGCATATATGTGTGAATGAAATGTCCCTCACCGGCTACAGGGTTCTCGTATGAAAATGTGTATCTGTTATTTGCAGCAGGGTTGCCGTTGTTGCTCTTAAGTATGGACATTGAATAGTCGAACACACCATTCTTTATGTGCATAACACCTGAGATTCTAGGTGTGTAGTTAGGGCCGTCAGGCTCAAACTGTCTGCTTCTGAGTGACTGCTCAAATGTGAGCTCATCGTCAAGTCCGTCATATATAGTGTCTGTCTGATCGCCATTTGTAACTATAGTCTTGTTGCCAAGAACTCTTACAGGTGCATAGATGATAAGGCTTGGATCCTCAAGCTTTGAAGGATCAAATGCCTCTGTTCTGATACCCTCACCCTCTGTCACAAATACTCTGTTACGGCTGTTTGAGCTTCTTCCCATGATGAAGTAGGCTGTAACTGCCTTCTTGCCATCCTCTGACACACCGATCACGATTCCACGTCCCGGATATGTATTTTCGCTAAGTTCCTTCTCAAGTGATAACATTTCCATTTTCTGTTGTACCTCCATGTGTTTTCTCGTACCTGTGAGCTGATGTTATTGTCTCATATTTTTATTCGCTGCTATAGTCGAAAAGTCTTGTATAAACAAATAACTTTGACTAGCTATATGCGCAAATAAATAAAGAAGCCGGCCACCTGCGCACACAAATACATGTCTTGATATATTTGCTTGCCCAGGCGGTCGGCTTGTCTTAACAGTACACTCCCTGTAGGTAATTCCTACCAGCCTTTCGGCCGTCTCCGCCAGTCGTGCACCAACATATTTTTATAATATAGTAAATCTTTTGTTATTTCAAGTACAATATACAACTTCTAAATTGATGAATCTGTACAAAATTTCCTCCATCTTACCCGTTTTTATTCAAATATAGCATGTGGCATTATCTATATGCAAATTTTGCAATTAAATTGATAATTATTATATCTTTGATGATATAATATATAAGTTCTGGCTTAACGAGGTGGATATGAAAAACATATTTTTTGTGGATAGTGAAAATGTCGGTGATTCATGGATAGAATTATTCGATTATCTAAAAGGCGAAGATATTATCCTTGTATTTTACACAGACAAATCACCCAATATGTCATACGCAAACCTGATCACATTGAAACAATCACCATTTTTCCCTGAATTTATCATGTGTGAAAATGGGACTGAGAACTCTCTGGATTTTCAACTTGTAACCTACCTTGGTTCATATACAGTAAAAAATCCAGAAGACAATCTCATAATTGTTTCAAGAGATAAAGGATTTGACAGTGTAGTTCATTTTTGGTCTGACCGTGGATATAATATATGTCGCAAAGCACCATCAATATTCTACACATTATCTAATGAACATGTGACAGAAGTATTTGACAGCTCTGACCAGTGCTCTGACAGTCATCCAATTACTGATACTTCAGAGAATACTGAGGTTACTGATGCAAATGATAATTCATCCATATCTGACCCAATACCACAGATTGAATATGATAAAGAACAAGTTGACACTTTACTTTCATGTGTAGGCAAGAGTAATCTGTCCGCTATTCACAACATACTCATATCGATATATGGGCAGACCATTGGTGGTTATATATATGGCAAAGCCAAAAACTCTTCATATGTAATACCAACAGTTAATTGGCAGAAAAAGACCAAATACAAAAAATTTCTGAATATTGTTTATCAAAATTCAGGTATAGTATTAAATGATGATTTTTATAAGAGTTTATATCCGATGAAAGCAAATTTACAAAAGATATACAAACTATATATTGAAAAGTTTGGTCAGGCTAAAGGTGCTGAATATTATAGGATCTATAAACCTTATGCAGAATTTCTTCAAACAACATTCTAGTATTTAACAAAGCAAATAAAAAGAAGCCAGAACAAAAAATGTGCGCCGTAAAATTCTTACGACGCACATTCATTTTATACTACAACTATTATTTTTTAGAGCTTGTGACTACATCCGCCGTGACAGCTCGAGCAGTCACCACCACATATGTGTTTGCCCTTTTTTCTATCCTTTACCATACCTCTGACAATGAAGAACACCATCAGAACGATTATGGCTGCCACAATGATTGTACCAAGATACTCTGACATAAGTCACCACTCCTTTTATATAATCCTTATAAACACTTATATTAAGCGTTGAGGAACTCCTTGCTTGTCTTTACCTTCTTGTTTGGATCCGGACGGAACAGCATGAAGAAGAACAGAACAACAAGTGCAATTGCTACTACTGACCATACACCGAATGTACAAGCTCCTGTGAAGAGACCTGCGATTCTGTATACAACAAGTGCTACAAGGTAAGCAAATCCACACTGATATCCGATTGCGAACCAGAACCACTTAGCACTGTTCATCTCTCTCTTGATAGCACCCATAGCTGCGAAACATGGTGCGCAGAGAAGGTTGAATACAAGGAATGAGAATCCGCTTGCTGTTGTGAATGCGCCTGCAAGTGCCTGGTAAACTGTACCATCTCCACCACCGTAGAGGATACCCATTGTACCAACGATGTTCTCCTTGGCAACAAGACCTGTGATAGATGCTACAGTTGCCTGCCAGTTGCCCCAGCCCTGTGGAACGAAGATCCATGCTATCGCATTACCGATCTTTGCAAGGATACTGTAATCGATCTGGCTCTCATCAAGCATCTGGAATGAACCATCAACAAATCCGAAGTATGTTGTGAACCATACAGCAATTGTTGAAAGTGTGATTATCGTACCAGCCTTCTTGATGAATGACCAGCCACGCTCCCACATACTTCTGAGTACAGAACCTACTGTTGGGATATGATAAGGTGGAAGCTCCATAACGAATGGTGATGGATCTCCGGCGAACATCTTTGTCTTTTTAAGTATTATACCAGAACATATAATTGCTGCAATACCAATAAAGTAAGCACTTGTTGCAACTATTGATGAACCACCGAATATAGCACCGGCGATCATAGCGATAAATGGAACCTTAGCACCACATGGTATAAATGTTGTTGTCATGACTGTCATACGACGGTCTTTCTCATTCTCAATTGTACGTGAAGCCATGATACCTGGCACACCACAACCTGTACCTACAAGGATAGGTATGAATGACTTTCCTGAGAGACCGAACTTTCTGAAGATACGGTCCATGATGAAGGCGATACGTGCCATATATCCACAGTACTCAAGGATTGCAAGTAAGATGAACAGTACGAGCATCTGAGGTACGAAACCAAGTACAGCACCAACACCGGCTACAATACCATCGATGATAAGTCCATGTAACCAATCTGCACATCCAATCTTGTCAAGTCCTGCAGAGATGAGATCTGGGATTGAAGGAACAAATACGCCATAATCAGCAGGATCAATCTCTGCCATCTGTGTCTCGTTGAAGTAATCAACTGCATCAAGATATGACATTGCGTTTGTTGTCTCTTCGTCAGCATTTGCTGGAACCTCTGAGTAGTATACATCGATATCGTATGTATCGAGTGTCTCCTCATCTTCCATCTCATACTTAACGCTTGCCTCTGTGTTTGTGTTTGCCTCGATAGCTGCCTTTGTGGCATCTACATCAACAGCATCCTCGTCATCTGTTACGAGTACGCCGTATGCATCAAGTGCTGTTGTTGCTGCATCATAGTCACCTGATGCATCTTCATAAGCTGAGCTTCCGATGCCGAAGAGATGGAAACCATCGCCGAACAGGTTATCATTTGTCCAGTCTGTGCACCATGCACCTACTGTTGACATTGCTATATAATATACGAGCCACATGATGAGAACGAATATAGGAAGTGCAAGGATACGGTTTGTTACAACACGGTCGATCTTATCTGATATTGTAAGCTTCTGTCCATTTGCAGCCTTCTTTACACACTTGTCAATGATTGATGAAATGTATGAATATCTCTCACTTGTGATAATACTCTCTGTGTCATCATCGAAGTCATCCTCAAGCTTCTTGATCTCTGCTGAGCAATCTGGAGCATTCTTCATCTGCTCTATGATCTTGCTATCCTTCTCGATGAGCTTGATCGCGAAGAATCTCTTTCTGTTCTCCTCCATGTCAAGCTTAGTGCTTACGCTCTCGATTGCAGCCTCAACAGCCTCATCAAAGTTGTGAACTCTTGCATTTGCTGTCTTGGACTTTGCTGCTGCGATAGCCTTCTCTTTAACATCGTCAATACCGGTACCCTTAAGAGCTGAGATCTCAACGACCTCACATCCAAGAGCTTCCTTCAGGTTCTTGATGCTGATGGAGTCGCCGTTCTTCTTTACAAGATCCATCATGTTAACAGCCATGACAACAGGGATTCCGAGCTCAATAAGCTGTGTTGAAAGATAAAGGTTTCTCTCTATGTTAGTACCATCGATAATGTTGATGATGGCATCAGGATATTCCTGAATAAGATAATTTCTGGCAACAACTTCCTCAAGAGTATATGGAGAAAGTGAATAGATACCAGGAAGGTCGGTTATGATAACATCCTTGTTACCCTTAAGCTTACCCTCTTTCTTCTCAACTGTAACACCTGGCCAGTTACCTACGTACTGGTTAGCGCCAGTTAAAGCATTGAATAATGTTGTTTTACCGCAGTTAGGATTTCCTGCAAGTGCAATCTTTACTGACATTGTTTACCCTCTTTCCTATTGTATTGTGCAGACGCATTTAAAGGGGCTTACGCACGGCGTCTGCGTACTTCATATTAGCCTTTTCTATCATATGTTAGCATATACTAACGTATGAACAAAAAAATAAGCTGTTACTCTACCTCTATGATCTCAGCATCAGCTTTACGTATTGATAACTCATAGCCTCTTACAGTAACCTCTACAGGATCACCGAGAGGGGCAACCTTACGAACATAAACCTGTACACCCTTTGTGATGCCCATGTCCATGATACGTCTCTTTACAGGACCCTCGCCTGCAATCTTCTTGACAGTGACAGTACTGCCAACCTTGACATCTTTTAATGTGCTCATGATCTTACTCCTTTTACATACTTTTGTCGTCAGTCAGATACATGTAATCGTACCTATACAAGTATCTTGCTGGCCATATCTTTATCAATGGCAACACGGGAATCTTTGATATTAACTATAAGATTTCCTGCATTCTCTGCCACGACAGTTACAACACTGCCTTCAACAAAGCCCAGCTTTTCAAGAAACAATCGTGTTTTCTCTCTCCCGCCAACCTTTTTGATCACATTGGCCTCTCCCGGTTTTGCAAATGTTAATGGCATAATTGCACCTCCTTAACTAGCAACTTAAACCACTGATTTTCATATCGTGGTTAGTATATACTAACATCAATTAGATGTCAATAATATTAATCATTTTGGACTAATTGAACAAAACACGGCTCTTTTATTGATAAAAAGTGCCTATTTGTCGAAATTCGTATTTCAATTATCAAATTGAATAAAAAATTCATTTATGATATATTATTTATAATTGCTACATTGATACAGATACATTTATAATGTTAAATATAAGGGGGATATATAATAATGTTGACCACGAATGAATCAGTAGAGAATTATCTTGAAACCATTCTCGTTCTCAGCCAGAAGCTTCCGGTCGTCCGAAGCGTTGATGTTGCCAACGAGACTGGCTATAAGAAATCAAGTGTAAGCGTTGCTATGAAGAATCTCAGGGAGATGTGTTATATAGAAGTAAGCGATTCAGGATACATAACTCTCACAGCAGCCGGTAAAAAAATTGCAGAGATGATATATGAGAGGCACCAGCTTCTGTCTTCATGGTTCACAAGTCTCGGCGTTGCAAAAGAGACCGCAGCCGAGGATGCCTGCAAGATCGAACACGTTATAAGCCAGGAGACTTTTGAGGCCATCAAGAGGCATGTGAATTCTACAAATGCATAACATAGAATATAAGTTCTGACACAGACAGGATAAACAACAAAACAGGAACAGCGTATAGCTCCATAGCAAGCTATACGCTGTTCCTGTTTTATATGGAATATATAATATTGCTCTTAACGTACATATCCAACCAGCTCGCCCTGTCTGACTCTGGTCTCAATATCTTTTCTAGAATTTTCAACTATTCTGTCTAAAGGAGCGACTTTGTCCTTCTGGATGAGAAGAATGATTGTTGAGCCACCAAACTCAAAATAGCCCTTTTCCTCTCCTCTTCTGACATCCGTGGAATCCACATACCTGTTAACTATACGACCAACCAGAAGTGCTCCAACCTCCATATCAATGATGGTTCCCGCATCCTGCGTCCTTATAAGACAATACTCTCTGGTATTTTCTTTGTAAATGTCGTAATATTCACTGGCTATAGGGTTAACTGTGTGATATAAGCCTTCTATACGTCTGACATCAGACTGCTTTCCAGACACGTTATATATGTATCTGTGATAATCATCGACACACAGTCTGAACAGCCACAATTTTCCACCTCTGTAGTGTCTCGCAAGCTTTTTGTCCCTGAGGAGGGATGCCACCGTGTACTCTGAATCCTTTATATTGAAAGTCTGTCGTTCTGTGTCTTCTATATCATATACCGTAAGCCTGCTGTCACATGGACTCACAAAACCTTCATCGGTCATATCTATGGTCCTTGCTCCCGGCACCAGCTTTCTCTTGAAGAAATCGTTATATGAGTCAAACTCATTCTTCTGACACACAGATATATCAATATCATTTTTCTTAATGAATGGATTGATCATGATTCTGGATAATCCAGTGTCCATGAATCTTCCCACAAGCTTTGACACCTCTGGTCTGATCAGCCATCCCAGCACCATACGACCCGCTCTGTTGCCATATAACAGGCGCAGGACTCTGTCCTGTGTCGATACACACTCATTATGTTTTGATCTTTTGTATATTGCATATTTGTTCTTTATCATATCTTATACATCATCCTTCATCGCTTCTGTATATCCGGTATAGCCAAATTACTTCTATATCTTTTATTTTCCATAGCTCCTATACACTTATAATAGAAGGGATATAAAATAAGGAATAGTTATGATATGACGTCTGACCATGTATCTTATCATAAGCCAAACTACGGCAACTGCCACAATGACAATTATCACCATAAGTTCCTTTGTGGTTGGCTTAGGGAATCTGAAATCTGTTATGAAAAGTATCATTGCAAGTATCATGATTCCATGAAGCAGAATTGGGAAAGAGGACCCAAGCAAAGGTGACGTAACGTATATTATAGGAAGCCCCACCGATATTGCGGTGATCGGCATTCCATGGAAATACTTTCTTCCATCTGGCTGCTCTATGACCTCAGCATCATCATCGTCATTGTTCTTCTTCTCCTCGAGCACGTTATAGTATGCAAGTCTTATCATTCCAGCCAGACAGTACAGTGCAAGAATAACCATTCCAAACGGCGTGTTCATTCCTGAATACCAGCACAATACAACAGGAAAAACTCCAAAACTCACCAGGTCACAGAGAGAATCTATCTGGATACCAAATCTCTTCTCATCCATAGTCCTATCCTTCTTGCTCCTTGCGACTTTTCCGTCAAATGCATCAAACAGACCGGAAAGTGCAAGACACAATATTCCTATGCTAAGGTGTCCGGTAAATGTAAAGAACATGCCTGTGATAGATGACACCAGGCTCATATATGTCAAAATAACTGTATAATTATAAAATCCTACCATATGTGAAATACCCCGTTTTTTTCTTTTATACTTGCAAAAAGCACGTATGAATCAAATTATACACAATTACTTGACATAAAACCACATCTTTTTGCAAATCTTTCATACAATTAATCCTTTGAAGCTGTTTTCCATACACACGGTCCCCCAGCCTGTATATCTGTTCGGGTAACTGCCCAGTGAACCGAGAGGCTTTGCTCCCCTTATAAGCTGAGCCTTAACCCTCTCTCCGTACATAAATGGATCGTTCCCCAGGACTATCCCCCATTCCATGATAAGTGCCGCACAGCCAGACACAAATGCCGCCGCCAGCGATGTGCCATCGGCATTTCCGTATCCATACTCACCATAGCTGACAGTCACTCCGACACCCGGAGCTGCAATATCCGGTTTTATGGCATTATCCGACGTAAAACCCCTGCCTGAAAATCCCGTTATGGATGCATTTACCTGATCATAGGCAGCCACCGTTATTATATTTGATGCCGTACCCGGGATCGTGAGGGTTCCATACACCGAAGGATTCTCAAATGCAACCTGCCCCGTCACATAACTGTCACCGGGTAGATACGCATTGAATATCCCATTTGCAATGCTCTTCGGTGCAATCCTCACATGCCATATCCCCTGCTCTATATCCCCGGTCTCAGACTGGAAAAATACATATATGAGCTGCTTGACATTGTAAGGTGAAGGTCCCTGGAATATCCCAAGCAACTCCGTGCTCCCATAATACGCCCCGGATACTATCTGTCCCTCCGTGAGATACGCCACAAGGTCGTAGGACGGCGAATAGACGAGCACATCGAAGCTGTCGATATAGTTTTTCCATATCTGCAGGCCAAAGTTTTTCACACCGGCCGCCACCGCAATGTCAATACTCGCATAGCTTACATTTCCAAGCATACCGCTGGTATGCAGTTGTCTTCCACCGTCATTTCCTGAACCCGTGACAACACACACCTTAGCCATCTGGGCCACAGAATTAACAAACAGCTCAAGTGTCGACGTACCATCATGGGCTCCAAAGTTATTTCCATATGAAAGATTTATCACTACCGGAGTTCCAGTCTCCATGCTGTATCTCACAAGTAGATCTATCCCCATCATTATACCTATCGTGTCCGGCAGCGCGCGTTCAAGCGACTGTTCAACGACAATGATCCGGGCTTTTCCCGCCACTCCTATATTGCTCCCGGCGGCCACAGATGCAACCTCCGTGCCGTGCTGCTCTCCCATGACACCGGGCAGCCGCCTGTCCTCATACATTTGCCCGATCTCACTTTGATCATATATCCGTCCAAGGCCATAGCGGTTTGGGTAAGTCCTTTCATAATCTGTATTCTGGTTCCAATACATGACTATCCTGGAGCCGGCGTCATCTGCAAATTCCCGGTTGAGGATATTCACGCCGCTATCTATAATTCCGATACATACGCCTTCGCCTGTGAGCCCATACTTCGACATGAAATTTTCCGTTATGCAGGATATGTATCTGTCATAGGCGACACCCGCACCATAACTGTAATATTGAGCTTTATCGATATAAAGTACCCTCGGCTCCTCCTGAAGCCTTTTTATATTGTAGGAATACACGTTCACTATGGCATATCCCCCGAGCAGATAAACGCAGCTATTCAGAATATCTCCCTCAAGATCATCTATGTCACCGGAATGTCTGATTATCAGCATCCACGAATCATCGGATGCGTTATATCCAAGATAAAGACTGCTGTACGGCATGTAACCATCCGCATCCATGGCAAGTTTAAGTTCAGGGCTTATTTTGTCATCCATACATATACATTTCTCATTTTTTATCATTATATTGCACAAAATATCGCTCTATGTCGCAAATTGTTTGCTTATTTCGCACTTTTTAGGATGTTTTAGCACTTTTCCACATTATCCACAGATTTATACACATTTTTCAAATATATAGTCGTATATTGAAAAACTTAACCACATTTCCATCAACATATTAAAAATTCAATCGAAATATCGATGCTTCATTTATTGTAATACGACCATTTTCTTACCGGCCCACATATATAATTCCAATTGCACTACATGAAAAGAAGTGAATTATTTGAACTTTCTGACAAATGTATTACTAGGCAGACATTCAAGGATCACCAATGCTATCGGTTACCTGGACACAGGTAACACGCTAAGATGCAATCTCACAGGACGCAACGTCGCCGTGACTACATACGCCGTAGCCATCGAACTGGCTCCACCGCAACTGACTCCACTGCTCGATGACTACATCAAAAAACCGTCTTCCATATATGAATATGATTACCGTGATGACATTCCGGCCGGAATACACATAATTCCCTACAATACGATATGCTCCGGAAATCAGCTTATGCTCGCCATGGACATTGACTACATGTTCATCGACAGCTCATACATGGAACACAGACCACTGATCGGTATCAGCCCAAATACATTTAATATACTTCACACAGACAAATGTATTCTTTTAAGCAAATATTATATGAAAAGAGGCAAAAGACATGTTAAACACAATAAGGGGTAACGACTTCAAATTTACTGTTGCCAGCAATATTTCACTGCGCTCCCTGAAAAGCGGCAAAGATATATATTATATTGGAGGAACCGAGGTACTTCCCGCCCCGCTGGAGCCCCACGAGGAGGCCGTGGTCATAAACGAACTCACAAACAACCAGTCGGATTCCGCAAAGAAAATGCTGATAGAGCGAAATCTGCGACTTGTCGTATACATTGCTAAAAAATTTGACAACACGGGTGTCGGAATTGAGGATCTGATATCCATAGGCACGATCGGTCTCATCAAGGCCATAAACACCTTCAAAAATGACAAAAACATAAAGCTTGCCACCTACGCATCAAGATGTATTGAAAATGAGATACTCATGTTTCTCCGTCGCAACAGCAAGCTCAGAACAGAGGTGTCCATCGATGAACCGCTGAATGTTGACTGGGACGGCAACGAACTGCTTCTGTCCGACATTCTGGGAACGGATGAGGACGTAGTCTACCGTGATCTGGAGACAGAGGTAGACTACAATCTCCTCGACAATGCCATATCAAAGCTCTGTGAAAAGGAACGTACCATCATAGAACTGCGGTATGGAATAAACACCATAGGTGGGGTAGAAAAGACTCAGAAGGAGGTGGCTGATCTCCTGGGAATATCCCAGTCCTACATATCCAGGCTGGAAAAAAGAATAATCAAGAAGCTTCGCAGAGAGATAATGAAGCAATACTGATACACACAGACAAATATGACCGGGAAGCTACATACATCCGTTGTTCTGCAGTCTCCCGGTCATAATCTTTCAGTGACGATATTATGTCATTATGACATACTGTCAGTGATGATATCCCGCCATACGTCTCTTGTAATCATCCACTTTATCCCTCAGTTTGGTGTAGTCCTTTTCCTTGAGCTGCCCCTCCTCATTAAGCTTCGTAACCAGCTCATCAAGTTCCTTCAAGGCTTTATGCGCCAGATCCTTGTAGTTGTTCGCCAGATTCATATCCAACTCATTCACAGCCGAATTCACCTGCTGTTTTACCTTTCTACTCATCATAATATATCACCGCCCATTCATTTCAAGATCTTATTCCCACGTATACCAAAAGAGCCTGAAACCCTTGATTCTACTCAGGTTTCAGGCTCAATATAATGCCGGCTGCGGGACTTGAACCCGCACGATGTTGCCACCAACAGATTTTGAGTCTGCCTCGTCTGCCAATTCCGACAAGCCGGCGCTTGCGACATTTGTTATATTAACACATGCCCCATTTAGTGTCAACTACTTATCATCCCCTGTTATCCTTCGCGCAACCACGACAAATCTGCCATCCTCAGTGTGTGAAGCGCATGTTGAAAGTGTGATGAGTTCATCACCGTACTCAGCCGTAACACCGCTGTCATATGCTGTGTTTGACTTGACAAAATCAATATATTCATCAAATTCCGCCTTATCCGCAGCGTTAAAGAACTCATAATAATGATAGTGCTCCGTGTCATCGTCAGGATATATCTCCGATCGGAATGCACCGATAACCTCGTATGTTCCGGTCTCATACAACGTGTCAAACTTGATATTCTTATGCTTCTTATAAAAGCTCTCGTCCTCATACTGAAGCAGCTCTCTGAACATTATTCCCGACTTCATGTTATGTCCGTATATGAGAACATTGTCCGTTCTGTCATCAAACGGCCTGCAGTTCATATCTATGAACGGTGTACCCGGATCACTCCAGTTCTTATCGAAGTCCAGATGCAGATAATAATCGTTGTCATCGGGAGTGTACATGACCGGATAATCTATGGTCGTGCCATCGATCGTGAGCCATCCTGCAATATCACTGTTCTTCTCGTATAACTTCTCGAACTTCTTGAGTATCTTCTTCTCGCCATTGTCCTTACTTTTATCCGAGACCTCCACCGTAACCTTTTCGGTATCATCCCCATCGGTATCGAGCATTCCTTTAAGATCATTGAAGTTATTCTGCGCATTCTTCGCAATATAATAATACCTTCCAAGATACGCACCGCTCCCAACTGCTATAAGTAAAAAAACGACCAACAGTATGTCCAGAACTATATCCTTTGCTGTTCTCTTTTTCTTTTGTTTTGATCTGTCTGCATTCTTTCTGTTCATGTCTTACCCTCAAAAGAAAACTAAAAAGGCTTCTGTACCTGCATACAGAAGTCCTTTTGTTGATTAATAATACTTCTTGTTTCCCCACAGATTCTTTTTCTTAAGATCAACATACTCTGAATATGCCTGTTCAAGTATCTGCTTCTCGTTAGGAAATTTCAGAAGGTGGTAGGCTTCATGGTATTTGTAGTAACCGGAATCCACGAAATACTCTTCTCTCTGTGGCTTGCTGTAATAGCTGTCAGACATCATGAGATACCAATGAACATCCTTATTTACCACATCAAATGCCGTGTTAAAAGTGTAATTGCTCTTTCCCACGTATTTGATTATAGATGCGCTTACACCTGTCTCCTCTTTCACTTCTCGCAAGGCGGTCTCATCGTGCTCCTCGCCCTTTTCAACAGTTCCCTTGGGGAGAACCCATCCTTCGTATTTGTTCTTGTAGTTCTTATACAACAACAATACTTTTCCTCTGAAGATTACCACCCCTCCACAGCTTGTTGCTTCTATCACTGCAATTCCTCCTGTTTCTTCCGGGTGTGTAATTAAAACTTGAAGTCAGTATATCATATGTCAAATTATTTTTAAAGTAAATATGATCACGTATTAATGGCATACGCATCATTTTGTGCAATTATTTCACATAATTATAGTATGCGTCAAAGAGCTGTCTGGCAATATACTTTGCTGAAGCTCCAGTTGAGCTTGCATTCTCAACTATGACACATACGACTATATCCGGATCATCAACATTTGAGAATCCAACAAACCACGAATGTGAATCCATGTTGTCGTTGAACTCCGCAGTACCTGTCTTTCCGGCTATGGTATATGAGCAATCTGCAAATGCATCCGATGCCGTACCATATGATGTTACGCCAAGCATCAGATCCTTCAGAAGTCTTGCGTCAGATGCAGATATGATCTTACCGTAGGTGTTCGGCTTGAATGTCTTTACAAGATTGCCATCGCATGTCTCTATCCTGTCGATGAGATATGGGGACATCATGACTCCTCCGTTTGCTATGGTGCTCATGATCATGGCACTATGCAGAGGTGTTATAAGTGTGTCGCCCTGTCCTATGGCTGTCTGAGGTATCTCCGAATCATCTGAGGTTGCATTTAACTCGAATACTGATTTTCTGTAATATCCGTCATAAGGAAGATCCTTGTTAAACAGGAACTTCTCACACAGATCCTTGTACGACTGCTTGTTGAGCTTCATTCCTATATTGGCAAATGAAGTGTTACAAGATTTCGCCAGTGAGTCCGCCAGATCCACAGTTCCATGAACCGCATAATCTGAGCAGTGTATCTGTACTCCGTCAAATATATCCTCGCCCTCGCACTCA
>NZ_JBEHVV010000007.1:26677-67481 GCF_040227395.1 Coprococcus sp. RTP21428st1_C9_RTP21428_210409 | reverse complement strand
GATGTATCCAGGTGATTTGTTGGTGGAATTTGGCGGAGGCTGGAATTATGATATATACCCTATTGAATCGGAGGGATATACAATGCCACAGGAATTTACTGTAGATGCAGATAATGGCTGTATAGAGTTTCGCAGAAAGAATTTGAGCGAAAAAATGGAAGAAAACAATATGCCTTTAAATAAAATCTATGAGATAAATGGAGAAACAGCAAGTAGTATACAGGATTACGTCGAAGTAAATGGTGATTACTATTTATCGTATACAGAACCGACAGGCATATTCTATAAATATTATTCAGATTATGAAAGCAAGGAAGGATCAGCTACGGTATCTGTGAAGTATTATGTATTAGGACAAAAATATTATGCAGAAGCGCAGACTGCTCCAGAGGGATATGGATACTATAAGATTCCAGAAGGTACACCTGCAGGGTTATATTGTGTTCGAACATCTGGATATTCGTTCATAATTGACATTATCGAATAGACACGCACTATTTTTTTACGGGAGAAAATTAAATTATGCAATTACCAATATTGATAATAGGATGCATTTGCTTGTTCATATTGTGTGTTCATTTATTTATGAAAAATGTGGACAAACATTCGGCGCTCGGAGTATGTGAGATAATTTTGATGGTGTGTGTAGGCATTGTCACAATTGTTTGGGGAATTATTCCTGAATTCGTAATGCTGGCTAATAAAGGAGCGGACAAAATAAAAAAGAATCTAATGAATACATCAGGTAGAGTGTGTGATGATAATGGGCATATTGTTGATGTTGATATTAGTGATGAAAGTCAGATAGATGTTCTGTCTGTTGACAATGTGATAAAAACAGATGAATACTATATTGTATATGATGTATCTGTGGATGTAAAAGTTCCTCAGGGATATTTAAGAGGTGTTCCTGTTACTGTTGAGAAAAATATGTTTGGCTCAGATACGATTGTCAAGTGGGATTACAATCTTGATGAAAAAGTATATTATTATGAGACAGTAATCAAGGAACGGCAGGAGAATGCAGATGCAGAAGATGTTTTGGATAATAATGACGAGGCGTTTGGTGATCAACATTATGTTAAATTTGAGTACACGAATGCACCGGCGTATACTGTTGGTGACGTGTTAGATTATATTGGTGTGAAAGGCCCGTATGAGGTTGCAACAGTATGTGTTGCATCTATAACGGACAATTATGATGCTTTGGAATATTATGCATTGTGGAGAGACAAAAACACAAAGGTTCGTCAAAAAGAATGGGTTAGAGCAGTGTATAATAGCGAATTAAAACAGTGGGAGCTATGCGATGGCGAGAAGAAAATAACTTCTTTGGATAGTGGCCTTGCAGAATATGCTTCAGAAAATGATGATACATACAATAATGACTATACAAATGATTATGTAATTGTAGAAAGTGATTCATCACTTAGCTGGGCAGAGATTGAATAGCTCCAAATACATAATTTGAGTTAAAAGTATATAACAATATTATATAAATTAAAAACCGCATCCATGACTAAAGTGGATGCGGTTTTTCTTGCACAACAAGCACAATGTATTGTAAAATCATACTTGGTATGTAAAAAATAAGAAAAACGAAAAGAGAAAGAGCAGATATGGATAAATTACTTAAGATCATTACTGATGTTAATTCATCGGTGAACAATTTTATATGGGGAGTGCCATCCATGATATGTATCGTGGGTGTAGGACTGTGGCTCCTTATACGAAACCGAGGTGTTCAGTTTACAAAGTTCGGTTATGCGTTCAAGCACACATTCGGAAAGATATTCAACAAGAAAGAGACATCGGACGGTGCTATAAGTCCGTTTCAGGCTGTGTGTACTGCGCTGGCGGGAACAGTTGGAACCGGTAATATAGCGGGGGTTGCGGGAGCGATTGCTATAGGAGGCCCTGGCGCCGTGTTCTGGATGTGGATATCAGCACTCCTTGGAATGGGAACAAAGTTTGCTGAGGTTGTACTGGCTGTTTTTTACAGAGAGAAAGATTCAAATGGAGACTGGGTCGGCGGACCAATGTACTATATCAAGAATGGTCTTGGCAAGAATGCATATTTCCTTGCCATAGCATATTCTGTTCTCGGAATACTCACTGTTTTTGGAACTGGAAATGCGACACAGGTAAATACCATAACTACGGCTATAGATTCAGCACTTTTTAATTATAATCTGGCTGACAGGAGCAATACATTTACCATCAATCTTGTGATAGGTATTATTATAGCCATATTGGTTGCACTTATTCTGATAGGGGGAATCAAAAGAATTGGAAGCGTGACAGAGAAGCTGGTCCCTTTCATGGCGGCTATGTACATCATCATGGCGGTGGTCCTTGTGTTTATAAATATCAAGAGCGTTCCAGGCGTATTTGCATCTATATTTGAGGGGGCATTCAATCCGAAGTCAGTGACCGGAGGAGTGGTTGGAAGCCTTTTTCTCAGCATGAGAAAGGGTGTTTCGAGAGGAATCTTTTCAAATGAGGCCGGCCTTGGAACAGGATCGATCGCACATGCGTGCTCTGATGTAAAACATCCTGTACAGCAGGGACTCTGGGGAATATTCGAGGTATTCATTGATACTATAGTTATATGTACACTTACAGCACTTGTAATACTGTGCAGTGGAACTGAGGTAGCCTACGGACAGGCTGCAGGAGCCGATCTCACGATCAACGGCTTTGTTGCAACCTACGGCAACTGGATATCGATATTCACAGCGGTGGCTTTGTGCTGTTTCGCGTTCTCAACCATACTCGGATGGGGACTTTACGGTTCAAGATGTGTCGGATTCCTGTTCGGAAGTAAGCTTATCAAGCCGTTCATGGTTGTGTATGCATTTGTAGCAATCATCGGTGCGACCATGGATCTCGGACTTCTCTGGGATATAGCGGACACCTTCAACGGACTTATGATCATACCTAACCTGATCGCAGTATTCATGCTGTCAGGTACAGTTGTGAAGCTTACCCGTGAGTATTTTCAGGATGGACCGGGCAAGTTTGGGGTTGAGACCGGCAAAGAGAACTGATAAATGAAAGGGACTTTTATATGGAAGAAATATCAAGTGAGATTTCTAACAAGTATGCGATACTTATCGATTCAGAGAATGTATCGGCAAAATATATTGAGAGTATATTTGATGAGCTGTCAAGGCTCGGCTCAATAACGGTGCGGAAGATATATGGGGATTGGTCAAAGAATAACAATGGCTGGGACAAGGATTGTCTGCTGTCATATTCTATACAGCCTGTACAGCAGTTTTCATACACGGCGGGAAAGAATTCAACGGATTCGGCCATGATAATAGATGCGATGGATCTTCTCTATACGAGCAATATAGATGGATTCTGTCTGGTGACAAGCGACAGCGATTTCACTAGGCTTGCATCAAGACTCAGGGAGGCTGGCAAGCAGGTCATCGGAATGGGAGAACGCAAGACTCCGAAAGCGTTCGTGAGTGCGTGTACAAGCTTCAAGATCCTTGATTCACTGGTGACAGAGGATCTCAACAAGCCGGCATCGAAGAATGCCATGCTTGAGGCTGCGGCTGTGGACGAGTCATATATCACAAGCATAAGGGACATAAAGAAGACGGTCTACAATATAATAGATGAGAACGATGACAAGGATAAGAAGACTCATATGGGTGAGATCGGAAGCCGCCTTGTGAACAAATATCCTGACTTTGACGTGAGAAATTATGGATATTCCAAGCTGTCAACATTCCTCAGTGAGGAGTTTGACGATCTGGATATAGACAGCGGCAGGCAGAAATTTGTGTCCATCAAGAACCATATCGATCCTAAGAGTGCTGTCAAGCTGCGCATAGTGGGACTTCTCACGGAGAATTCTGACACTATGTACAATATGGGACTGCTGAATACAGAACTTAAGAATATTATACCCGGCTTCAGCATAAAGAAATATGGATACAGTAAGTTTTCAAGCTTTCTCAAAAGCTTCGGTTGTTTTGAGATTGTGGGAGACAGGGTAAAATTGACAGATAAGTAGAAAGTGTTTAATGCTTAAATATGTCAAAATTTAGAAAAAATGCCAAATAAATTAACGCTTTTTGTTGAAAATCAATAAGAATAGTGATAAATTGAAAATGTGGGTTTTCAGGTACAGAAAATTCACTATGGGGGAAGAAGTGTACGTGCATATTAAGGAGAGGCATAATCTATGATACTTATTGATACTCAAAAAGAGGAGTTTAGCAAATTAAAAGACATACGTGTTTTTGGACGTATAAGTCATGAGAACAGATTCAACAAGAATCTGCTCGTAATAGGTCTTGGGGGACTTGGAGGCAGAACCGTTTGCGCGCTTAAGGGTATGCTGATGGATAACATCACACCCGAGGATAACATTAATTTCCTCATGATAGATTCAGATATAGCAGAGATGGAGGCTACCATAGATGATAGCAAGGAGGGTGTCGGTTTCAATGCCCTTGAGGTTATCAGTATATACAGACCGGACATTGAGAATGTTCTGGAGAATGGAATCCAGAAGAATCCGATCCATGAGAATCTTGCAAACTGGATGGATCCTGAATTCCCGGCTATCACGATAGGAAGAGACGGAGCAAAGGGGAACAGACAGATTGGACGTCTGATGTTCTCGAATGCATATACGGATGTCAGAATGCTTCTTTTTGATAAGCTTCAGGATGTATACGACAAGACGACGGAGGGAACAGTCGATGTTCTGATCGTATCCGGAATTGCCGGAGGAACCGGAAGTGGAATTCTCTCAGATGTCGCATATAACATACGTGCGTATGGCAAGGCGAAGAAGTGGAACAATCTGAGGATTGGCGGTTGCCTGCTCACACCGGATGTACTGTTCGGTCATAAGGCTGTATATGAAGATACAGAGCTTGTGGCGAGACTCAATGCAAATGGATGTGCGACCCTCAAGGAAGTTGATTATTATATGAAGCTCTCCGAGAAGGATGACAACTATACATTTATCAGTAAGTCAAACAAGATGGTCATCAGGGAGAATCTCTTTGATGCCTGCATGCTTGTATCAGGTAGAAAGGACGAACAGGGCTACATACCTGAGGGATACATCACAAGGGATACAGCAAGCTTCCTCTACAGGCTAGCCAGCAACAAGTTCATTGGCAACAATGACGTGGAGAACGACAGGAAGCTTCTCAGGGATGTATTTTTTGAGAATGAGGGATATTCCATCACGAACTGGAAGATGGAGCACAGTGACGAGAATATCAAGAAGTCAAACTGCTATTACAAGGTAGTAAGCGAGGCTGACTACCATATTCCTATCAAAGAGATAGAGAATATGTGTGAGAATGATCTGTTTTCCCAGGCATATAAGGGATTGTTCAGATCTCCGTTCAAGGAGGGCAATGCCGAGGAGGATATCAAGAATGTACTCGCAGAGCTCACTGTATTCTTGCAGGAGGAGCAGGGTGAGAATATCAAACTTGCCGTGAACGGTCTCATACAGTACGGTCAGATCACCAAGCCTACATATAAGATGATAAAGAAGAATACGGACGGTCTTCGAGAGGGCTTTGCCAAGAAGATGGAGAACTTTGAGAAGGAACTTCCGGTTATTATAAAGTCGATGAAGAACAAGCTTTGGAGTTCACTTGATGATGTGATATCCAAATATATGAATGAGTTTGGCCCATATGGCGCAATAGATGTCATAGGTGCACCGAGTGCCGGTGTAACAGATTCTACAAAGGGTATGATGGCTGAAGTCAGAAAGCTTGAGAAGATGATGAAGGATTATACACCGTCGGGTGAATATACCAGAATCATTGATTCCATCAAGACCATTGTTGCGAAGAGATTCTTCACTTTCCCTTCAGCGAAGAGGGAGACTGAGAATGGTTATTTCGATGCATGCATCAAGGAAGCACTTGCTGCGGAGAGAACAAAGCTTATAGATGAACTCGATGCACAGGATCTGTTTGGAGATACACTTAGATGGCTTCAGCAGAGGGCAGAGAGACTTGACGAGATATATTCACAGTTTGGAGAGGATCTGAAGAATTCCATCGAGGATCTTGCGAATAACGGTGATAAGGCTGTTGGCAATATACTCAAGAAAGCCAAGAGACATGAATTCCTTCCGACTGATTATGTCACATCCAGAAGGATAAAAGAGATGGAGACAGGGATCATCAAGCTCATGCTGGACAACGAGTCCAATATAGACAGTGGAAGAGTTGTTCCTGTCAAGGATGAGATGGAGAAGATATACAGAGAGCTATTTTCCGGTGTCGGAGCATATGGTCCTGAGAAGATGTTCACAGTGGCATTTGCTGATAAGAAGCTCACGGAGCAGGATCTCAACGTTATGTACGGATCTCCGATCAACGACAGGAGAACATCCATCATGGAGGAGGCTGCCAGGGCGTTTGTGGATGATATATCAGAGGAACAGCCTCTGTGTGTTCTTGCTGACGGATATAAGGAGAAGCTTCTTGCAAAGAAATATATATCGGTTCCAAATGTGATGCCGTATTTCAGCAAGGCAGTCAAAGCGATACTGATGGCTCCACCTTACAATGAGAAGGAGGATTCAATAACGCTCAATCCGGGTGAGATAGAGATCTCGATCGATGATATATTTGTCGGTGTTCCGGTATCCATGATGCAGTGTGCGATGGAGATGCAGATGGCTTACAATGCAGTATATGATTACAAGGGACTTCATATTGATGAGGTGAACAAGGATATGAAGAGCTTCCCTGATTTTGTCACAATATAGGTTAGTTTATACAGCCCTTTAATATGCGAGTATTAAGGGGCTGTATTGTTGTTATGACCATGGCGTATTTGGTAGAAAGAGATGGAATTGGATTTGAATAAATCTTTTAACGGATACAGAGCATATATAATGGATACGGGGGCATTTGCTGACGATGGGATATATGGCAGATGTCTGGATGCAGTATCGGAATACAGAAGGTGTAAGGTGGAACGTCTCAGGAGGCGGGATGACAGGAATGCCAGTCTTGCAGCGGGAATCCTGCTTGCACATGCTCTCAGGGAATGTGCCGGAATTGATGAACGGCTGGTCACGTATGAGAAGAATAAGGCGGGAAAGCCGTTTATAAAGGACATTCAGTTTTCGATAAGCCATACCGAGGGTTGTGTGGCGGCTGCGATAGGCAGTGAGCCTTGTGGTATAGACGTTGAGAGAGTCAGAAGGATACCGGACAGCATAGTTAACCGCCTGTATTCGGATGAGGATAAAAAATGTGTGATGTCGTGTGCACACCCGGAAATATACAGCACATGTGTGTGGACAAGGCGCGAGGCGTACAGCAAGATGACCGGAACAGGCATACTTATGAAGGATGAGGAACAGCAAATGGTCATGGACAATGCGCATATGGAGAAGAAGAATATCTGGCTGGGCAATTATGCAGTATGCAGGGCTGAGTGTGACGGCCGTATGCATATGGATGAAATAGCGGATCCTGCGCATGCAGAGGGAGATATGAATATAGACTTTATAGCTGCATTTTGCGCAGCTTCTGATGGAACTTTTTCACCGGATATTAAGATGATTGATTCGGCTGATATTGTGTGTTATTATGTTTAATTAGGTGTATTAGGAAGAACTACATAAGGAGAAAAAAATGAGTAAAAAAGCTACAAAGGCGCTTAACAATAAATATTATGTCGCAAGATATAATGCGTCTAAGGTGAACGATAACCTTACAAGCAGGGAGAAGAGTGCAGAGGTGCTCAATATAGACAGGACAAGGCTTTCAAGAATAGAGCTTGGCACAATAGTTCCGTACCCTGAGGAGGTACTTTCCATGTCAAAGGCGTATGACATACCCGAGCTCTGTAACAGCTATTGTTCAGGCGACTGCCCTATAGGAAAAGAGACGGTGAAGCCGATAAATGCGGACAGCCTTGACAGGCTCATACTTCAGTTCCTCGGATCCTCCAAGAAGATGGAAGATATATCTGAGCAGCTTATAGAGATCACCGCTGATGGAATAGTCGACGAGACCGAGGTTGCAGCTTTTGATGCTGTCCTTGAGGAGCTGGAGAAGATGTCTGTGAATATACAGTCGCTTATGCTCTGGGCTCAGAAGAACAGGGACATTTTGAAGAATAAGAATCAATAAATTGTATATGAGGAAAAGATAATGGATGACAAGTTAAGAGAAGAGATCAACAGAAGAAGGACATTTGCTATAATTTCACATCCTGATGCAGGTAAGACTACACTCACAGAGAAGTTTCTGCTCTTTGGCGGCGCAATAAACACAGCGGGATCTGTAAAGGGAAAGGCAAATTCCAAATATGCAGTGTCGGACTGGATGGATATAGAGAAGGAGAGAGGTATCTCGGTAACCTCGTCTGTTCTGCAGTTCAATTATGACGGATATTGCATAAACATACTTGACACACCTGGACATCAGGATTTCTCGGAGGATACCTACCGTACACTTATGGCTGCGGATTCTGCGGTCATGGTGATCGATGCATCCAAGGGTGTTGAGGCTCAGACCATAAAGCTCTTCAAGGTATGTGTCATGAGACATATACCTATATTCACATTTATAAATAAGATGGACAGAGATGCAAGGGATACATTTGAGCTTCTCGATGATATAGAGACTGTTCTCGGTATCAAGACATGCCCTGTCAACTGGCCTATAGGTTCAGGAAAAGAGTTCAAGGGTGTATATGACAGAAAGACCAAGATAGTGTCCACGTTCCAGGCTATATCGACAGGTGGAGCCAAGAAGGCGGAGGAAACAGATTATCATATAGACGATGAGGCTCTCAAGGAGCTTGTCGGCCCATACCTCTTTGACCAGTTCAATGAGGAGATAGAGCTTATAGATGGTGCCACAGAGGAGATGGATATAGAGAAGGTCAGAGCCGGAGAGCTCTCCCCTGTATTTTTCGGTTCTGCGCTGAATACATTTGGTATCGAGCAGTTCCTGAACTATTTCCTTAAGATGACGACACCTCCTATCGGACGTAATTCATCAGAGGGAATCATAGATCCTGTAACAGAGCCGTTCTCAGCTTTTGTGTTCAAGATTCAGGCAAATATGAACAAGGCTCACAGAGACAGAATCGCATTTATGAGAATCTGCTCTGGTAAGTTTGAGGCAGGCATGGAGGTATATCATGCTGCCAGCAAGAGAAAGATCAAGCTTTCCCAGCCACAGCAGCTTATGGCTCAGGACAGGAAGATCGTCGACGAGGCGTATGCCGGTGACGTTATAGGAGTATTTGATCCTGATCTGTTCTCCATCGGAGATACGCTCACAACAGGCGGAAAGAAGTTTGAGTATGAGGGTATCCCTACATTTGCACCGGAGCACTTCTGCAGGGTTGTTCAGCTCAACAGCATGAAGCGTAAGCAGTTTGTCAAGGGTGTTACCCAGATTGCCCAGGAGGGTGCTATACAGATATTTCAGGAGTACACTGCGGGACTTTCGGAGATCATAGTCGGAGTTGTAGGTGTGCTTCAGTTTGATGTACTTAAGTACAGACTTGAGAACGAGTACGGCTGTGAGATAAGACTTGAGCCGATACCATATAACTATATCAGATGGGTGAAGGATCCTACCATAGACGTGACAAAGCTCAAGCGTGTGAGCGATGTCAAGAAGGTTAAGGACATGAAGGGTAATCCGCTTCTCCTGTTTGCAAATGAGTGGGTCATCGATCAGGTTCTCCAGCACAATGAGGGACTTGAACTTGAGGAGTTCAGAAAGAACTAGATATACGAAGATAAGAGACCATGAAGATGATGAGTGACTTAGGACACAAATTGGTTTTCATGGTCTTTTTGCGTGCATATATATCAGTAAAAGTGGTGCAAATATGAATAAATTAGCATGTATCTGACAATCCTAGTGTTAGACAGATAACACGTGGAGGGACATGATATGGCGCTGAACAGAGTGGTTATATGTGGTGTAAATACATCGAAATTACCATATCTTACAGAGGATGAGAAGAACATGCTGTTTGACAGGATGGAGCAGGGAGACAGCTCTGCCCGGGAGGAGTTTATAGAGGGGAATCTCCGCCTTGTGCTCAGCGTGATCCAGAGATTTGGCAGTTCAAATGAGAATCCGGATGATCTGTTCCAGGTTGGCTGTATAGGGCTTATCAAGGCGTTGGATAATTTTGACAGAAGTCTCAATGTCAAATTCAGTACGTACGCTGTGCCTATGATCATAGGTGAGTGCAGAAGGTATCTCAGAGATAACAATGCTATAAGAGTATCAAGGTCATTGCGTGATATAGCCTACAAGGCGATATATGCCAAGGAAAATCTCCAGAAGACAAAGGATAAGGAGCCGACGATAGAGGAGATAGCGGAGGAGATAAGTATACCGAAGGAAGATATAGTCATGTCGCTTGATGCCATATCGGCACCGCTGTCCCTGTATGAGCCGGTGTATCAGGAGGGTGGAGACACCTTGTACATCATGGATCAGATAAGAGACAGAAAGAATAAGGAGGAGATGTGGGTTGAAAACCTTGATCTCAGAGAGGCTATGGACAGGCTGTGCGACAGGGAGAAGAATATAGTGAGGCTGAGATTTTTTGAGGGAAAGACCCAGACGGAGGTGGCAGAGGAGATATGCATATCCCAGGCGCAGGTCAGCCGCCTCGAGAAGAATGCGATAAAAAGTCTTAGAAGGTATCTTGAGGACAAATAAACCGGAATGTTGTACACATATAAATATCCCCGCTGGGCCATAGTGAGAACAGCGGGGATATTTATTATACGGTATGTGGATTAAGCTTAGATAAGGTAGCCTGAATCGAGATCGACATCCTTCACGTCGTGTCTTGTGACGAGTCCGTCTTTCTGGATGTCATGCTGTATTTTTTTCAGGGTTTCCATTGGAAGCTCAGTCATGAGAGCAACCTCCTCAAGAGAGATATCGACCTTGAGCATCTTTTCTGCCATATCGTATTTGGCTTTTGTTGTATTGTTCATAAAAATCACTCCTTGGTGTGCTTGGTTAAATCCTGCTCAGCCCATGCTAAGAACTTGTCGTTTGCATCGATCACCTTCTGCATTGCAGCGTGTCCCGGAGCACCGATTGTGTTACGCTTCTGAACACATTCTTCCATGCTGATGGCTGTATATATGTCATCTTCAAATACAGGACAGATGGCCTTGTACTCGTCGAGACTAAGCTGGTCGAGGGAGATGTTCTCCTCTATGCACTTCAGAACGAGCTGGCCGACGATGCCGTGTGCATCACGGAAAGGTACACCGTGATTTACAAGGTAATCTGCGGCATCTGTTGCGTTGGTGAATCCGTTCTTGGCTGATGCTTCCATTCTAGGCTTGTTGACTGTCATGGTGGCTATCATGCCTGTGAACAGTGCGAGACATCCCTTTACAGTGTCTATCGCGTCAAATGTGAGCTCCTTATCCTCCTGCATGTCCTTGTTGTATGCGAGAGGGATTCCCTTCATGGTTGTGAGAAGGGAGGTGAGAGCACCGTAAACCCTGCCTGTCTTACCTCTTACGAGCTCGGCTATATCCGGGTTCTTCTTCTGTGGCATGATAGAGCTTCCTGTGCTGTATGAATCATCGAGCTCAACAAACTGATATTCATTTGAGTTCCAGATGATGATCTCCTCGGAGAAACGTGAGAGATGCATCATGATGGTAGACATGGCGGATAAAAGCTCTATGCAGTAATCCCTGTCGGCAACTGAATCCATGCTGTTGAGAGTCGGACCGTAGAAGTCCAGCAGAGAAGCGGTGAGCTCTCTGTCGAGCGGATATGTGGTTCCTGCGAGGGCACCTGATCCGAGAGGACAGTAGTTCATTCTGTCATATATATCGTTCATTCTGTCGTAGTCACGCTTGAACATCTCCATGTATGCTCCAAAGTGATGTGCCAGAGTTATTGGCTGTGCCTTCTGGAGGTGAGTAAATCCAGGCATGTATGTGTCGATGTGCTCATTCATAAGTCTGTGAAGAGTAGTCAGAAGCTTGTAAATAAGCTCCTTGAGCTCGATGATCTCGTCTCTTACATAGAGCTTCATGTCCAATGCAACCTGGTCGTTCCTGCTTCGTCCGGTGTGAAGCTTTTTGCCCACATCGCCGATCCTGTCTATGAGATTTGCCTCGACAAAGCTGTGTATATCTTCGTATTCTGAAGTGATCTGCAGAGAACCGTTCTCCACATCGTTCAGTATGCCCTTAAGTCCCGCTATGATCTGATCTCTTTCCTCGTCAGTGAGAATACCGGATGAAGCGAGCATGGTTACATGCGCGATACTTCCGCGGATATCCTGTCTGTAGAATTTCTGATCAAATGAAATAGATGCGTTAAAGTTATATACTAATTTGTCTGTTTCTTTTGTGAAGCGTCCGCCCCAGAGCTGAGCCATATTAAATCCTCTTTTCTGTTATTTTTTTGTTTTAGGTTGAAAACTGAGTAAATTATAAGGTAGTTTTCAAACAACGTACATTTTACAACATAAAAGTTCGCATATCAACACAAATAAGGTTTATTTATAACCACAGGAAATGCGTGGTTGGTGCTTGCGGCGCAAAAGTACAGATGATAAAATATACAGGCGGATCACCGCAGCAAAGCAGGGATGGAGGATTGACAGGAAGTTTGGGTACAAAAAAGAAGATTCTTGGAGTTATAAGTATTGTAGTTGTTCTCTCGCTGATGATGGTGGGAGTGCGGTGGTTGTTCTTCAATGTGATCAAGAGCAGCCAGATGCTTGATGGCCTGGTGGAGTTCCGGGCGGCCATTGTCCAGGATATGGAGGACGGAAACGAGTCGGGCATGTATTATGTAAGTAATGTGGCGAAAAGTGATGTGCACAACATCAACAAATATATAGATTCGGCATACGGCTCAGTGGATACGTACAGGATAATAATTGAGACGGGAAGATATCTGGCAATACAGCTCAACTATGAACTGTCGGATAATTATTATGCTGTCAGAAAATATATAGAAGGAACGGATATCCCGGAGGACAACATAAGGGCGAAGCAGATATATGAGGTGATCGACAGCTTTATAAATGACAACATTTCAGATGGCATGAGCGACCTTGACAAGGAGATCGCCGTGCACGATTATATAGTGGAAAACTGTGTCTATGGATATCCCGACAATAATGATGATGCATATACGGCATATGGAGCGCTGGTGCTTCACCAGAGCGTGTGCGACGGCTACGCTGAGGCGTTCTTCATAATCATGTCCTGTCTGGGCGTCAAATGTGACATAGTAGTCGGAAGCACGGAGGAAGGACTTCATGCATGGAATCAGATAGAGCTCGGCGGAGAATGGTATAATGTGGATCTGACATGGGATGACTCGCTGCCGGATATGGGCAGCTATCTGAAGCACACCTATGTGAATGTCGATGACAGCACACTGGAACTGACTCACTCATGGGAAAAGCAATTCTACAGAGAGTGTGCCGACACAGCGTATAATTTCTATAAAAAGAGGTTTTATACCTATGACTCGTTCGATGAGTATAAAAAAGGCATAAGGATACAGATGGGCGGCAGTAATGTGCTGGAAGCTGCTATATATACAGATGACGAAACATTTGACTTGTCATTTCTGTACAATTATGGCAATATAAGGTCTATAAATTATGTGGTGGAAGATATGGGCGGCTACAAAGTTGTCGTCGTATATCTTAATATGAAGTGATAAAAATAGAATTGACATAATGGCGCGGAGGTGCGATATGCGAAAAAGAGAGTTTATGGATGAGTTGAAGAAAGCTCTTGATGGAAATGTCTCAACGCAGACATATTATGACACGATGAATTATTATGAGGATTATTTTAAGAAGCAGAAAGAAGCAGGCAAGTCAGAGGAGGAGATATGTTCATCTCTGGGATCTGCAAGACTGATCGCCAAGACGATCATTGACACAGAGGGACAGGGCGCAAGCGGAAGATATTATGATACAGAATCCTCTTCGTATGATGACAGCTACAACACCCGCAAAGCCAGCGGAAGCAGTCAGAAGGGCTGGCATGTAAATGTGGACGACGAGGGCAATACAAGCTTTGCTTATGGCAAGCTTGATTTCAGTTCACCGATAGGCAAGGTGCTGACAGCGATAATACTCATTCTTGTGGCTGCACTTGTTATAGGTATAGTGCTTGGAGTTATCTGGCTGGGATTTAAGATAGTGTGGTATATCGTGATACCTGTTGTCATCATTCTGTTCATAGTGAATCTTATTATTTACCTGTTTGGTGGAGGCCGATAAAAAATAAAATAAAAAAAGTGAAAAAAGTTGTTGACAAAACATGGTCACTTGAGTATACTAACAAAGGTGTCAGCGATGACACGAAGTAATATGGGATCTTAGCTCAGCTGGGAGAGCATCTGCCTTACAAGCAGAGGGTCATAGGTTCGAGCCCTATAGGTCCCATTTACAAGACATGGCGAGATAGCTCAGTTGGCTAGAGCATGCGGTTCATACCCGCAGTGTCGAGGGTTCGAATCCCCCTCTCGCTACTATTTGATGAGACGGAAGACATTCCGTCTTTTTTTTATTCATATAAGGAGGATATCACATGAGAGTTGGAATGGGATACGATGTCCACAGACTAGTTGAGGGACGAAAACTTATAATCGGAGGAGTTGAGATTCCATATGAGAAAGGACTCCTTGGACACAGCGATGCGGATGTACTTCTTCATGCGATAATGGATGCGCTTCTCGGTGCTGCGGCGTTGGGGGATATTGGAAAGCATTTCCCTGATACTGATGAGAGGTATAAGGGAGCGGACAGCATGAAGCTCCTGTCAGAAGTGAAGAGACTTCTCGAGGAGAAGCTCTACATCATCGAGAACATAGATGCGACCGTAATTGCCCAGAGCCCTAAGATGGCGCCGTACATTGATCAGATGAGGGAGAATATCTGTAATTGCCTGTGTATAGACAAGGATCAGGTCAATATCAAGGCGACAACGGAGGAGAAGCTTGGGTTTACCGGAGGGGGACTTGGAATAAGCTCCCAGGCGGTGTGCCTCATAGAGTCGGCATTTAATTACGCCGGAGATGATGCCGGAGCTGTCAGAACGGCAGGCTGTGGCGGATGCGGTGGATGTCCAGCGGGAATAAGATGACAAAACAGCCCATGTATGCTAGAATATAAGGGCTTAGAATTTTAAAGAACTTAAGGAGAAAAAAGGTATGTTAAATGATGGTTATGCAGAACATATAGTTAAGGCGAAGACACCTGCGAGTGTTACCTGCGGTATGGCTGCCGGAATCGTGCTGATGATCGCCGGACTTGGCGCAGCGATGTTCGTTCAGGGCTTTGGCAGTATTGGATTCTTAGTTGCGATTGCAGGTGCTGTTGTATTTGGTATTTTTGTTTCCAGAAGAGAGACGGAGTATGAATATATAATGGTGAATGAGGATATAGACATCGCAAGGATCATTGCAAAGAAGAGCAGAAAAAAGATCATGAGCTTCAGCAACGCTGATGTAAAGTTCATTGCGAAAGAGGGATGCATTTACCTCGACAATGAGCTTCAGCAGGACAGCTCAATAAAGACCAGGGATTTCACATCCGGCAATAAGCAGAATCAGGATGGTGTGTATGTGTTCGTCCTCAACAAGAACGGCAAGGCTGAATTCGTGAAGCTTGAGCTCTCAGACAGAACTATTGATCATGTAAATAACTTTTTCAGAGGAAAGTATAAAGAATAAATAATATTGACCCTCACGGTTGATACTAAACTGTATATATACAGGAGGTGTCGCTGTGAGGGTCTTTGTGTGTAAGTGCTTTACTATATTTATGACGGGTGGGATGATATATTATTTCCTGGAGATATCAGCCAGGCATTATTCCCATTATTCCATGATAATTTGTGGAGGTCTTGCTACGCTTTTGTGCGGCGGACTGAACCAGATGTTTCCGAAGATGGGGATACTTGCGCAGATGCTGGTTTCCTCTGTGATAATATCTGAGCTGGAGTTCCTGACCGGGTATGTTGTGAATATAAGACTAGGACTTAACGTGTGGGATTACTCTGATATGCCGTTAAATCTTGCGGGGCAGATATGTGTGCCTTATTCTATCCTGTGGATGTTCCTGTCGCTGATCATAATATATGTGGATGATGAGATACGGTGTCATATGTATAATGAAGAAAGGCCTGAGTACAGATTAATATAAAATATGGGAAAAAGCTCTTGATTCCATAGGGGAGTGGAGTAACAGCTTTTTCCCATATTCCATGTGTGTGCATATTTAATAAATTCCGTGTGAAAATATTATGATTCAAGGGGAGTAATCTTTAAACCCTTATAAAGCTTAGTATAAAGATTGCGCTCATCAGAGTACAACATTATACCACGTGAATCGCGTACGATATACGCATATTTGTTCTTCTGCACATTCATGTAAAGAACTTCATCAACGTTGAGCTCCTTGGCTTTGACCTTGGCAACGCTGACGCTGAGCGGCTCTAACTTGTACTTTTTAATTGCCTGCTGAACTGTCATAATCTACACCTCCATTGATAAATGATCATAACGTGCTTTAGTAACTATCTACAGTATATTGTAAAGATATAACAAAGTCAACTAGTAAACATGCACAAATGTGCAAAAGATAATCGAATGTTGTAAAATGTGGTGTGAAATATCAACAAAAAAAGGAGAAAACAATGATGCAAAATGCAAATTATTATCAAATGATGGAGAGACAGATAGCTGAATTTGATAGTGAAAATACACAATGCGGCAGAAAAAAACTATTGCTGCACTGCTGTTGTGCGCCATGTTCCAGCCATTGTCTGTCGGTCCTTGCGGAGCATTTTGACATAACAGCTTATTTTTACAATCCAAATATAACGGATTACGATGAGTACATAAAAAGATTCCGTGAGCTTGACAGATTTGTACATGAAGTATATGTGGAAGGAGTGGATGTCGAACTGGCGGAGCATGAGCCGCAGGTGTTTCTGGATATGGCTAAGGGCAGGGAGGATCTTCCTGAGAGAGGACTCAGGTGCTATGACTGCTATAAGCTGAGACTTGAGAAGAGCGCGATCCATGCGAAGAAAAATGAATATGACGTATTTACGACCACATTGTCGATAAGCCCCCACAAGAATGCGGACTGGCTGAACGAGATAGGTGCAGAGATGAGTAGGAAATACGACATAGATTATCTGTTCAGTGATTTCAAGAAGAAAAATGGATATAAGCACTCGATAGAGCTGTCAAAGGAATATGGATTATACAGACAGAATTTCTGTGGATGTGAATTTAGCAGACGGGCTGCTGAGCTCAGAGATGAAAAAATTAATAAAAATATTGAATAAAAAACAAGAT
This sequence comes from Coprococcus sp. RTP21428st1_C9_RTP21428_210409, assembly GCF_040227395.1. NCBI lineage: Bacteria > Bacillati > Bacillota > Clostridia > Lachnospirales > Lachnospiraceae > Coprococcus > Coprococcus sp. RTP21428st1_C9_RTP21428_210409. The sequence continues at coordinate 50,100 of NZ_JBEHVV010000007.1, read as the reverse complement.
TTTTGCCGTGAACACAAAAATAAAAAATATATCGAAAAAAATATTGTACCGCCTTGTCAAATGTGGTAGTATTTATTAAATTAAGAAAAAAGAGGCCAATAAATGTGGGTTATCTCAAGCGTTTCCCCCGTTTTCACTCTTTTTTTTTGAGCAAAAATAGAAAAAACGAAAGGAATACGATTATGAAAGCTTTTTTGATACTTGAAGACGGACACGTGTTTGAAGGTAAAAGTATTGGCTCTACTGACGAGATAATCAGTGAGATAGTATTCAATACTTCGATGACCGGCTATCTGGAAATTCTTACAGATCCATCATATGCAGGGCAGTCAGTATGTATGACATATCCGCTTATAGGCAACTACGGTGTATGCAGAGAGGATATGGAGGCTGGCAGGCCTTGGCAGTCAGGATTCATTGTTAGAGAGCTCTGCAAGACTCCTAGTAATTTCAGAAGCGAGATGACCATAAACGAATTTCTTGTTGAGAATAATATAACTGGTATAGAAGGAATAGATACCAGAACACTTACCAAGATCCTCAGGAAAGATGGTACCATGAGAGGTATGATCACAACTGATGAGAATTATGATTTTGATGAGTGCATGAAGCGTATTAAGGCATGGAAGATGGGACATGTTGTTCTCGATGTTACATGTAAGGAGAAAATATTCTATCCTGGTGACGGATTCAAGGTTGCAGTCATCGATCTCGGTGTTAAAAAGAACATCGTCAAGTCCCTCCTTGCAAGAGGTTGTCAGGTTACTGTATATCCTGCAGAGACACCTGCTGAGGAGATCATCGCAGACGCTCCGGACGGAATCATGCTTACAAATGGTCCTGGAGATCCAAAGGAGTGTAAGGTCACAATAGCTCAGGTAAAGAAGCTTTTCGATACAGATATTCCAATTTTTGCTATATGTCTTGGACATCAGCTCATGGCGCTTGCCAACGGCGGTGATACAGAGAAGATGAAGTACGGACACAGAGGTGCAAACCATCCTGTAAGAGATATGAAGACCGGCAAGGTATATATTTCAACACAGAATCACGGATATATGGTCAAGGAAGACAGCCTCGACAGAAAGATCGCAGAGGTCAGCTTCGTCAATGTAAATGACGGAACAGTAGAGGGAGTTCACTATCTTGGAAAGAATGCACAGACAGTTCAGTTCCATCCGGAAGCATGTGCAGGTCCGCTGGATACAGATTCACTGTTTGATACATTTATGAATATGATGGAGGTGTCAAAGTAATGCCAAAGAATCCTAATATAAAAAAGGTTGTAGTTATCGGATCAGGTCCTATAGTCATCGGTCAGGCTGCTGAGTTTGATTACGCCGGAACACAGGCATGCCGTTCTCTTAAGGAAGAGGGACTGTGCGTTGTCCTCATCAACTCAAACCCTGCAACCATCATGACGGACAAGGATATAGCAGATAAGGTATATATTGAGCCTCTTACGGTTGATGTTGTAAAGGCTATCATTGAGAAGGAGAAGCCGGACAGCCTTCTGCCGACACTCGGCGGTCAGGCAGCCCTCAACATCGCCATGGAGCTTGATGAGTCAGGTTTCCTCAGAGAGCATGACGTGCTTCTCATAGGAACATCATCAACGACCATCAAGAAGGCCGAGGACAGACTTGAGTTCAAGAAGACTATGGAGAAGATCCATGAGCCTGTAGCACCTTCAGAGGTCGTTACAACAGTTCAGGGCGGTCTTAACTTTGTCAAGAAGATTGGATACCCTGTAGTTCTCCGTCCTGCATATACACTTGGAGGTTCAGGTGGTGGTATCGCTGAGAATGAGGAAGAGTTCAAGGAGATCCTCATGAACGGTCTGAGACTTTCACGTGTAGGACAGGTTCTTGTCGAGAGATGTATCGCAGGATGGAAGGAGATCGAGTACGAGGTTATGCGTGATGCAAATGGTACATGTATAACCGTATGTAACATGGAGAACCTTGATCCTGTCGGAGTACACACTGGAGACTCTATAGTCGTGGCTCCATCACAGACACTTGGTGACAAGGAGTACCAGATGCTCAGAAGCTCAGCACTGAACATTATCTCAGAGCTCAACATCAAGGGTGGATGTAACGTTCAGTTTGCTCTGAATCCTAATTCATTTGAGTATTGTGTTATCGAGGTAAACCCAAGAGTTTCAAGATCATCAGCACTTGCATCAAAGGCAACCGGATATCCTATTGCAAAGGTATCTGCCAAGATAGCCCTTGGATACAACCTGGATGAGATCAAGAACGCTATTACAAAGAAGACATATGCCAGCTTTGAGCCGGCACTTGATTACGTGGTTGTCAAGATCCCTAGACTTCCATTTGATAAATTCATCGCCGCTGACCATGATCTGACAACACAGATGAAGGCAACCGGTGAGGTTATGAGTATCTGTACAAACTTTGAGGGTGCACTTATGAAGGCTCTCCGTTCACTGGAGCAGCATGTAGACAGTCTCTGGTCAAGCAGATACAAGGATATGACAGACGAAGAGGTTATAAAGCTTCTCGGACATGTTGATGACAGACGTATCTATGTCATAGCTGAGGCTATCAGACGTGGAATATCATACGATCAGATCTATGACATCACCAAGATCGACAGATGGTTCATAGACAAGATCCACAACCTTGTTAAGGCTGAGAGAAAGATAATCGAGTCCAAGGGAGATATCTCCAAGGAGCTAATGAAGGAGATCAAGAGAGTTGAGTTCCCTGACAAGGTTATCGCGAGACTCACAGGCAAGACAGAGAAAGAAATCAGACAGATGCGTTACGACTACGGTGTAACAGCACACTTCAAGATGGTTGATACATGTGCAGCAGAGTTTGATGCCATGACTCCATATTACTATTCATGCTTTGATTCTCTGGAGAACGAGGTCGCTGAGGATAACTCAAAGAAGAAAGTAATGGTACTTGGTTCAGGCCCGATTAGAATCGGACAGGGTATCGAGTTCGATTACTGTTCAGTTCACAGCACATGGGCATTTGAGAGAAAGGGTTACGAGACAATCATCGTCAACAACAACCCTGAGACAGTCAGTACAGACTTTGATATAGCAAACAAGCTTTACTTTGAGCCTCTTACAGCGGAGGATGTTGAGGCTATAGTAAATCTGGAGCATCCGGATGGAGCTGTTGTACAGTTCGGTGGACAGACCGCTATCAAGCTCACAGAGGCACTCATGGAGATGGGGGTACCAATCCTTGGAACAAGTGCAGAGAATGTAGATGCAGCAGAGGACAGAGAGCTCTTCGATGAGATCCTTGAGAAGTGCTGTATACCAAGACCTGCTGGTAAGACGGTATTTACAAGAGAGCAGGCGCTTGAGGCTGCAAATGAGCTGGGTTATCCGGTACTTGTAAGACCTTCATACGTTCTCGGTGGACAGGGAATGCAGATCGCGATCTCTGATAAGGATATCATAGAGTTCATGGATATCATCAACAGACATACCCAGGAGCACCCAATACTTGTAGATAAGTACATCATGGGTAAAGAGGTCGAAGTCGATGCTGTATGTGATGGAGATGACATACTTATCCCTGGTATCATGGAGCATGTTGAGAGAGCCGGAATACATTCAGGAGACAGTATCTCGGTATATCCTGCACAGACACTCTCACCAAAGACAAAGAGAGTCATCGCTGATTACACCAAGAAGCTTGCAAACAGCCTGCACGTAATCGGACTTATAAATATACAGTTTATTGCATACAATGATGAGGTATATGTAATAGAGGTAAATCCTCGTTCAAGCCGTACAGTTCCATATATAAGCAAGGTAACAGGAATACCTATCGTAGATCTTGCAACACGTGTTATCACAGGTGAGAAGATCAAGGATATGGGTTACACACCTGGTCTTCAGCCGGAGTCAGAGTATTTCGCAATCAAGAAGCCTGTATTCTCATTTGAGAAGATCAGAGGCGCTGAGATAAGCCTTGGACCTGAGATGAAGTCAACAGGAGAGTGCCTTGGTATATCCAAGAACTACAATGAGGCTCTGTACAAGGCATTCCTTGGAGCTGGAATCAATCTTCCAAAGACCAAGAAGATGATCCTCACAGTCAAGGACTCAGATAAGATGGATGCTATAAATATTGGTAAGAGATTTGCTGCTCTTGGATATGAGATATATTCAACAAGAAGCACATGCAGAGTTCTCAATGAGAATGGTGTTCCTGCAAAGCTCATCAACAAGGTTGAGGAGCCATCACCAAATCTGCTTGACCTGATACTGAGTCATGAGATCGATCTGATCATCGACACTCCATCACAGGGTGTTGAGAGAAGCAAGGATGGATTTATCATCAGACGTCACGCAGTTGAGACAGGTGTTACATGTCTTACAAGCCTTGATACAGCCGATGCGCTGCTCACAAGCCTTGAGACCGCTGATACCACAAAGCTTTCACTCGTGGATATAAGCGAGATATAAGTTCTGATTAAACAGATAAAAAATGGGGCAAAATGATAAACAACGTTAAAAGGGGTTGTCATTTTGCCTCATTCAATTTGTGCTTGTTAGCATGTGGGATGTCACAAGGCATCTTCCCTGCGTGGCATAGAAATGAATACATTATAATTGATAGAAATAAGAGGTGAAATATGCATAATGTTCCTACAGATGAAGTGTTTGTCATAGGACATAAGAATCCGGATACGGATTCTATATGTTCAGCGATTGCGTACGCCCATCTGAAAAATCAGCATGAGAACAAATACATTCCAAAGAGAGCTGGAAATATAAATAAAGAGACACAGTTTGTCCTTGATTATTTTGGTGTGCAGGCGCCGGCACTTGTGAGCAATGTAAATGTACAGGTGAAGGATATAGCATACAGAATAGTTGATGGTGTGTCGGGAGATATCACCATGAAGAGAGCATTTGAGATAATGCAGGATAACGACGCCACGACACTTCCGGTTGTCAATAATGGCAAGATAAAGGGAATAATAACGGTCGGAGATATAGCCGAGGCATATATGCTTGAGAAGGATGATAATTCCCTGTTCATAGCTGGTACAAAGTTCTCACACATAATAGATACTATAAATGGCGAGCTTGTGTACGGTGACGCCGACGAATATGTTAAGGATGGAAGAGTGATCGTGGGAGCTGCCCAGGTTGACATCCTTGAGAGACATGTCAAGGAAAATGACATAGTCATAGTGAGTGACAGGGTTGAGGCTCAGCTTGCGGCCATAAACTGCGGTGCGAGCATGCTTATAGTATGTCTTGTGAACAGTATATCTGACGTGGTTCTGGAATTTGCGAAGAACAAGGGCTGTGCGGTTGTTGTTACACCGACGGACACCTATGCTGTTGCCAGACTTATCGGACAGAGCATGCCTATCGGATTCTTCATGATAAGAGACCGTATCATGACATTCTATGAGGATGACGATATAGATACACTTAAGACGACCATGGCAAAGACCAGAGTGAGATACTTTCCGGTTACGGACGGCTATGGCAACTACAAGGGACTTGTATCAAGGCGTAACTACATCAATGCGAGAAAGAAACAGCTCATACTTGTTGATCACAATGAGAGAACCCAGTCTGTTGACGGCGTGGAGAATGCCGAGATACTCGAGATAATCGACCACCACCGGATCGCGAATATAGAGACCATGAATCCTGTGTATTTCAGAAATCAGCCACTTGGATGTACTGCTACGATCATCTATCAGATGTACAAAGAGCAGAATGTCAAGATAGATAAGCCGATAGCTGGACTTCTCTGCGCAGCGATACTTTCCGATACACTGGCATTCAAGTCTCCGACGTGTACATTCATAGACGAGGCTGCTGCAAAGGAGCTTGCAAGGCTTGCAGAGATAGACATATATGAATTTGCCATGGAGATGTTCGACGCGGGAAGCAACCTCAAGGACAAGACCATGGATGAGATACTTCATCAGGATTTCAAGAAATTCGACATTGGAGATATGGTTGTTGCTGTTGGACAGATCAATTCCGTCAATGAGAAAGAGATAGACAGAATAAGAAACGGTATGCGTGAATTCCTCGGTGGATATATGGAGCCTGGCTGTGATGTGGTTATGTTTGCAATGACCAATATTCTTCAGGAGGGCTCAGGTATCATATGCGTGGGAGAGAATGCACAGGAACTGTGCAGCAAAGCATTTGGTGTGGAGCTTGAGGATAGCTATGCATATCTTCCCGGTGTTGTATCAAGAAAGAAACAGATAGTCCCTGCTCTTGTAAAGGCGACACATCAGATATAGACAGGATCGTATATAGAAGGTAACAGTATGGATATATATACAACAAATGCGTATATAAGAGATACATTTGGAGAGAAATTATATAAGATATCATTGAATGCAGGAACCACCTGTCCCAACCGTGATGGTAAAGCCGGGACAGGTGGCTGTATTTTTTGCAGTGCCAGTGGCTCCGGAGATTTTTCAGAAAATGCAGACCTGAGCATAGGTGAACAGATAGAACTGGCAAAAAAGAGGATATCAGGCAAATGCAAATGCGACAGATATATAGCGTATTTCCAGTCATATACAAATACATACGGTGATGTCGATGCTTTGCGCGAAAAGTTTCTGGCGGCTGCAAGAAGGGATGACATTGCGGCTGTATCGATAGCCTCCAGACCGGACTGCTTTGGCCCGGAGGTCATAGATATGATAAAAGATATAATAGCTGTTAAACCTGTGTGGATAGAACTTGGCCTCCAGACAGCAAATGACAGGACAGCACAGCTCATCAACAGGTGTTATGACATAAGTGTGTATGATGAGACGATGAACAGACTCAGAGAACTGGGAGTTCACATTATAGTTCATATGATAATAGGCCTGCCCGGTGAGACGAAGGAGGATATGATTGATACGGTAAGGTACATAGTGCGAAGCGGCGCAAATGGTATAAAGCTCCAACTGCTTCATGTCCTCAGGGGAACTGTTCTTGAAAAAATGTATGAGGAAGGAGTGTTCCGTGCACTGACATTTGATGAATACGCAGATATTTTGTGTGATTGTCTTAAAGAGATTCCTCCTGATATGGTTGTTCACAGGTTCACCGGGGATGGGCCTAAGAATATTCTTGTTGCGCCTCTGTGGAGTGCTGATAAGAAGAGAGTTATAAACAATCTGAACCGTATTATTTCGAAATTGTGAGTCTGCTAGCAGCTCAGTGCAGACTTTAAAAACAGCCTGAGATTTTCCCTGCCGTTGTCGTCAAGCTGATCACAGTCGGACATTATTCCTGTCGCTTCCGGTGGAAGAGTCCTGCCGTGGCTGTAGGCGAGGAACACTTCGCTGATGTCCATCTTATTTTTCTTTGCTATATCGATGCAGGTGAGCAGCACCAGATGACTCATATTAATACTGTATAAATTGGATATTCTGATAAGATTTATAAGATCCGGGATTCGCTCTCCACATTCATAGTGCGAGTAGGCGGAGACGGACACCTTCAAGATGGCGGCTATTTCCTGCTGCCTTTTTCCGTGGCTGCGCCTTAGAGACTTCAGTGCGCCGCCTATCACTGCACAGTTAAAATCCTGATCGGATGAATCGTCTTCATACACCGACGGATCAATGTTGCGTTCTTTTCTTTTTTTCATATTTTCCTGTTTTCTCCTTAAAAATAATATTTACTGTAATTGGTGGGTATAATACTGGATCTACAGTCTGGAATTTTTAGATGCTAGATTTGCCACAAATGTGTCTATAAGTTGACGGTCGCTGTCGCTGAGAGATCTGTAATTGCCCAGCATGTCTGCTGTGCTCTGGTTAGATTCTATGGCGGTCATGTATGAATTGTCCTCCATGACGATCTGTAGTGGCTTTGGATGCCCCTGCATGTATCTTGATGACAGGGTGTATGCATATAGAAAATCGTGGTTGAGAAGCTCTGACAGCTTTATGGCCTGTTCTATATTAGGGATGTTTCTCCCTTCCTCGTAGTTGGCATATCCGGATCTGGAAATAGATAGCGCTGCTGCGACATCCTGCTGTGTGAGTCCTGCCTTCTGTCTGAAATATCTGAGAAGGGCAGGTAGTGGATTGGATGAATGTGGTTTCATGTTTCACCTCCTTTGAATGTTTTTCTGCATTGTACACAAAAATAGTCCGTTGTAAATCAAAATGTAATAAAAGTGTTGTTTGATGTAATAATTAATCACATGTGGGATGGAGAGTATGATATAATTATCTGAAAAAACAATCGGAGGTTACCAAAATGAGTCTTGCAGATGATCTCTTTATAAACATGTGTAAAGATATAATCGATAATGGATATAGTACGGAGGGGGAGAAGGTCAGACCAAAGTGGGAAGATGGAACATATGCCTACACCATAAAGCGTTTTGGTGTTGTCAACAGGTATGATCTGTCAAAGGAATTTCCTGCGATAACACTTAGAAAGACGTATGTGAAGTCGGCTATTGATGAGCTGCTCTGGATCTGGCAGAAAAAGTCAAATAATGTTCATGATCTCAAAAGCCATATATGGGACAGTTGGGCAGATGAGAACGGTTCCATAGGAAAAGCATATGGATATCAGCTTGGTGTAAAGCATAAATATAAAGAGGGCATGATGGATCAGGTGGACAGACTGATATATGACCTTAAGAATAACCCATACAGCAGAAGAATGCTCACTAACATATATGTTCATCAGGACTTGAGTGAGATGAATCTGTATCCGTGCGCGTACAGCATGACATTCAATGTAACAGGGGACAGGCTCAACGCTATACTGAATCAGAGATCCCAGGATGTGCTTGCGGCCAACAACTGGAATGTTGTCCAGTATGCGGTACTGGTACATATGCTTGCCCAGGTCACGGGCTTTAAGCCGGGAGAACTGGTACATGTGATCGCGGATGCACACATATATGACAGACATATACCGATAGTCAAGGAGCTGATAACAAGACCTACACATCCTGCTCCAAAGTTCTATATGAATCCGGATGTCAAAGATTTCTATGACTTTACTCTGGATGATTTCAGGATAGAAGACTATGAGACAGGACCACAGATTAAGAATATTCCTATTGCGATATAAGACTATGAAGCATGGGACGGGAATTATACAGATGGAGGACATATGAAGTTTATTGCAGCGGTAGATAAGAATTGGGCCATTGGAAATAAAGGCAGATTACTGATAAGGATATCGGAGGATCAGAGAAATTTCAGACAGACCACGATGGGGCATGTCGTTGTTCTCGGAAGGAAGACTCTGGAGGAGTTTCCGGGCGGAAGACCGCTCAAGGGAAGGGCAAATATAATTCTCAGCAGGAATCCTGAATATGCAGTTGAGGATGCGGTGGTTGTCCACTCAATGAACGAACTGTTTACAGAACTGGCAAAATATGACACGGATGACATTTTTGTCATAGGCGGACAGACTATCTACGATGAGCTCATACCATATTGTGATGAGGCAGTAATCACCAAAATAGACAGGGAATTTGAGGCCGATGCCTTCATTTCGAATCTCGACAAACTGGACAACTGGGATGTGACGGATGAGAGACCGGGTGAGGATGTGTCAGAGGTGAATTTCACATTTGTCACATATAAAAATAGTGACCTGAAGAAATAAATTATAATTATTTTTATAATATTCACAAAAAAGCACCTTTTTTTGATTAAAAATTCACAAAAAACATTTGTTAAATGAAGATTATTGTGATACAATTTTTTTATATTTGGGAGGTGCGCTAATGAAGGAAGTATTAATTACATCGGGAACAAGCTTTGAGGGATATGATATCGTTGGCTATGGAACATACAAGTTCACACAGACGATACTTAATTCCAACTTTTTGAAGGATTTCGGAACATCTATTGCGGATATTGCCACGGATAGAAGAGATATCTATCAGGAGAAGATCGATGAGATCCTCAATGAAACAATCAATAATTTCACAGATATGGTCCGTGAGACGAAGTACAATGCTGTAGTTGGATTCAGAACAGGTGTTGAGGAATACACCAACAACGTAACTGCTGTTGTTGCCAGTGGAACTCTGGTAAACATAAAGGAGCAGTACAAGTCGGAATTTGACAAGAGCAGCTTCATCAGAAACGAGATATATGTAAGAAACTATTACGACCTGCTCGTGCCAAGAGCATCAAAGGTGGTGCTTGCATCAGAGGGCAAGGGAACAAAGATTTCCGTGTGGTTCAACAACTACAATAACGACGATATAAAGGCACTTAAGGCAGAGCTTCAGTTCACCAATATCTATGGTGACAATATAACACTGCCGGATGTTGATTTTACATTTGATAAGACCAACCTCAAGCTCCTCAAGTCGGATTATGTGGAGTGTAAGCTTCCGGACAAGTATATAAAGATGATATCCTCCGTCAAGGTATACATCAAGAAGTATGTCAAGGCCAGCGGAGTATACGAGATAGATGCGGATTCTATCGGAATTGAGATGTCTGACGTTAAGTTTAAGGCACTCAAGCTCAAAAAGGGAATTGATGCAGTTGCAAACTACAAGTCAGACGGACTTGTGTGGACATGTAACTGTGGACACGTAAACGAAGGCGGCGCAGAGGAATGTGTGATCTGTGGAAGAAAGCAGGATGAGATGAAGAACTCTATCACATTCAACTACGAGCCTATGCTTGAAGAGATGAAGACAAAAGAGTATGTAATAGAGATCAAGGATGTACTCATGAAGTACATCAAGGACATTGATACAGGAATGAGAATGCAGCTTCTTGAGATCATGGAGTCCGGTCTTAATTACGAGAAGAGCAGAGGATCCATGAAGGATTCTGTTATCGAGAAAGTTGAGAATCTCTTCCTTGGATTATAAGGATTATAAGACAATATGCAACAGTACATGGTACAGATAATAAAAAATCTTAAGGAGAAGGGTTACAGACAACTCAATCCGGAAAGTAACAATGTATACGGCAGAGCAGACAGCGATGCCGTATATATTGTTGTTATAGGCAGTAATCATAATCTTGATTCTGAGACTCTGAAAAAGTTCAATAATAAAATATTGCTTGATGTTTCTTCGGATTCGCATAGAAAAGTCAATCTTCTCAATATACTCATCACTCCAAACGGAATGTTTGATGATATGACAAAAAAGATAGTTGAAGAACTGGACAATGTCTGGCTGTTCGCGGAGGATTACGGAAAGCTGTATATATTTGAGAATCAGCCCACTGACTTTGACTCACTCTATGATGTGATCGATAAAAAAACGGTGGTGGATAACCGCAGATCCCAGCACAATCTGATAAGAATGTTCGGTGTTGTAACACCGATATTACTGTTGATAAATATTCTGGTGTACGTTGCATGTATCTTTGTCTATCAACCTACGGAACTGGCTGTGGAAGTGCTTGCGATATCAGAAAAAGGACAATATTACAGATTCCTGACATCAATGTTTACACATTTTGGAATAGCACATCTGGTTGGAAATATGGTAATTTTGATCGCACTCGGTGCGAGGGTTGAGAATATAATAGGCAGATTCAATTATATCATAGTTTATATTGCCACGGGTCTTACTGCGTCATTTGCATCATACATAGATTGTTTTTATAATAATACATATGCTTACTCGGCTGGTGCATCCGGAGCAATATTTGGTCTTCTGGGAGTGCTGGTTGTCATAGCATTTTATAATAAGGGCCGGGTGAAGGATCTGTCACTTATTAATATGCTTATATTATTTATTCTGACATTGGTTAACGGAAAGATGTCAGAAGGTATTGATAATGTTGCCCATGTGGCGGGATTTGCGGCCGGGTTAGTGGCCGGGATAGTCCTTTTGCTGACCAATCAAAAGGTTGTAAAGAATAGCCGTTTATGATAAAATAATACGATGATAAAAAGTGGGAGGCTGGGTTATGAGTACTGGAATCAGTATGTCAAGTGTAAACAAAATAAAGGAACTTGCAGACAATGGCGATTACAGTCTCGCTCTCGATATACTTGAACATCAGGATCTGTCGAAGTCACTTAGTCCACAGTTTATTAGAATATGCGGCGAGGTGTATTACGAGAACAAAAGATATCCTGAGGCCAGAGCGGCGCTTGTCAAGGCACATGCCATGGCTCCGGCTGGTAACAAGATAATATATTCTTTGGTAAAACTGTATTTATCCATGGGATTTACACAGCTTGCAGAGCGTTATTTTGAGATATATACATTTAATCAGGCCAATAAGGATGCAGGTACATACAGACTTGAATATATGATAGCCAAGGCACACAGGAAGCCCGTGAATGAACTTTACAGCATACTGGTGTCGGCGAATGATGTTGAGACGGATGAAGAGTGGGATTTTGAGATGCTTCTGCTTCATGCGTACATAAGAAACAGGGAGAAGTTTGACAGCGCCTGTGTTGAATTCAGAGCGCATTACAAGAACTCTTCACATTTGTATATGCTGGACAAGCTCATGGGCGGCGATGTGGATCTTGAATCCATGATCTATTGTTATCCTGACACGGAGATGTCGGATGATGATCCTGAGCAGGCAGATACAAGAGCAAATGAAAATAAGATATTGGAAGAAGACGATCTGAGAATGCATCCAAAGGATGCTAAGATCATGATCATGGTCGAGGATGACGCACCTGTGACGAGTTCCATGAAATTCAAGCAGATGTGGATTAGATCGAAGGATAAAAAAGAGCAGAAAAAGGAAGCTCGTCAGGAAGAAGAGAATTCTGAGCCGAAGAAGAAATCCAGAGGTTTATTTGGATTGATGTCAAGGAAAGAGGAAGAGCTTGTCGAGCAGGAGATGGAATCTCTGAAGAACGAGAATCTTGACAAGGAACAACTGCTCGAGGAAGTTATTTCCGATACCGCTGATGATGCCGGGAATACGGCAAAGCCTGAGCTCAAGGCGATGAGCAGTGACAGTGAGAAAGCTCCTGAGGGAAAGTCGCAGGATATGACCGAGATAAGCGGGGAGCTGACTCCTGAGGATGCAGCAGTGTATAACAAAAATAACGACAATGAGTATGAGGATTCCGAACCGGTGGAGGAAGATAATTATGTTATCGAAGAACAACCGGAGGAAGTAGTCATGGTTGAAGTTGATGGTGACGATTCTGATGACGTATCTGACAGTGCGTCAGATCGCGATTCTGAAGACGATACTGTTGTGGAGACCTTTGATCCTGAGTTCGAGGGAGACTTTGAGGATGGATTTGAGGCGGATGCAGAGCCGGAGACTTTGCCTGATGAACCGGTTGAATCAGAAACGTTTGATTTTGATAAAGCCTTTGAATCTCTTGAGGAGTTCGAGGTTGACGATGAGAATCGCGAGGATCTGATGGAAGATGCGGAGTCTCAGAATGATGTGGAAGAAACTGCTGTTGAGCCGGGTGTAGAGCAGAATGAACCGGAAGTTGATGAAGTCTCAGTTGAGATCGAACCGGAGATCGAAGAAGAATTCGAGGTAGATGCAGATTCTGAGCCTGAATTCGAAGAAGAACTTGAGGTTGGTGCAGAATTCACGATCGAGGCAGAGCCAGAGACTGAGGAAGAATTAACAGTCGAGGCAGAGCCGGAGGTTGAGGAAGAATTCACAATCGATGCCGAAGCGGAGATTGACGATGAATTTGAGACTGAAGCTGAGCCAGAGTTAGAAGAATTTACAATCGATGCGGAATCTGAGGAATCTGAGATGGAAGAAGTTCCAGTGGAAGTCGAACCAGAGGTGAAAGAATTTGAAGCTGAGGCTGAACTGGAGATCGAAGAAACTGAGGCTGAAGCTGAATCAGAGGTCGAAGAGGAATTCACAATGGAAGCAGAGGATAAGTCAGAAGAGAAAATTGCGATGGAGACAGAACCGGAAAAGCCAAAGAATAATGGCTTCCCGGTGTTTAAGAGCAGTCTGTTCCCTGACTACAACACAGAGAATGCAGCACTGTATGATCTGTCGGCAGAGAAAGATATAAATGCAGAGATAGAGGCTGATGAAGCCAAGATATCGGAAAGTCTTAAGAAAGAGGAGGATCTTATCGGTGAAACAGACAGACTCCTTGCAAGACTTGGAATTAAATTCAACACGGAATTCAATTCTATATTGAATTTTGATGATGAAGATAAAGAGGATGATGTGGCAGCTCCCGACGAGGAGAAGACAGATGAGCAGGAATCCCCACAACAGGAAACGGTTGACGCTGAACCAGAGCAACCGAAGAAAAAGCCGTTCAGACTGAAGGGCTGATCAAAGAAGAAATAAAGTAGCATGATCATACATATAGTGTATTGCTTTTTATTTGAACAAACGGAAGGAGGCGAGGGAATTGGCTGTAGATCAGACAGAAGCAATGATTGCGGCGATCAAGGCACAGCTTGAAAAGGAAAGAGCTGCAGAAGCTGCCAAGAAAAAGAGGGAAGAAGAGGAAGAACTTCTCAAGAGCGGCAGCAAGAAGAAAGATGCTGAGACTGCTAAAAGCCAACACAAAACTTTGTCCAAGGAGGAGTTAGAACGAATCGAGGCTAAGAAACGCCGTAAGAGAGAAGAGGCTCTTGGAATTGTTCATGAGGATGAACCGGAAACTTCAACTGAGGATGAAAAGCAGGACGATGTTCCAAAAGAGGGAGAGGGACTGAAGCCTGAAGATAAAAAAGAAGATAAAAAACCAGAGGGAGCTGCACCTAAGCTCAGTCTTAACCTTGGAGGCATCGCTGATGATATGTCGGGCGGTGGTCTCGGAGGAGGCCTTGGCGGCGGATTAGGTGAAGGCGGTCTTGGAGGACTCGGAGGCGGCCTTGGCGGAGGACTCGGAAGTACACCTAAGACAGAGGGAGGCCTTGGCGGCGGTCTTGGAAAAACACCTAAAACAGAAGGCGGTCTTGGTGGCGGATTTAAGTTCGGCGCCGGAACTGAAGGTACAGTTAAGTCAACAGGTGGAAGCAATATTGTTCTCACTGATGATGATGAAAATGCTGAGGATGAAGAGACACTTGAGTGGGTAACTGATAAGAATGCAAAGGTGAATAAAGTTAAGTCACCTAAGGGAGGCAGTGATGCGAACGGAGATCTGTTCAGCATTCTCCCAGATAGAAACAAGCAGGCTGCGGCTGGAGAGTCATTGTATGATTTTGATGATGATGATGACGATGATGACGATTTCCTTGGAGCAGGAATAAAGAACCTGTCCAATATAGACGAGGAGAGTCCTGAGGAGATAGCCAAGAAGAAGGCTGAAGAGGAGGCTAGGAAGAAAGCTGAGGAGGAAGCCAAGAAGAAGGCTGAGGAAGAAGCTAAGAAGAAGGCCGAGGAAGAGGCTAAGCGTAAGGCTGAAGAGGAGAAGAAGCGCAAAGAGGCAGAAGAGGCAAGAAAGAAGGCTGCCGCTGAAAAGGCTAAGGCTGAGGCTGAGGCAAAGAAGCAGCAGGCGATCGACGATGCCAGAAAGAATGCTGAAGAGGCAAAGAAACATGCTGAGACCTCGAAGAAGACCATCGAGGAATGCGAGAAGACAGAGAAGGATCTCGAAAAGCAGCTTGAAGAATTTGCTGCCAAGAAGCAGAACTATGATGCAAAGATGGCACAGGAGGCTGAGGCAAAGAAGAAGAATGATGCTGAACTGCTTGAGCGAGAGGAGAAAGAGCTTGATGCCAATATTGCAAAGCTCAAGAAAGAGATATCAGATACAAATGAATCTGCTAAGAAAGAGTCAGACAGAATCCTCAAGGAGAGTGATCCTGATACATATAAGAACAATATGATCAATGAGGCTCAGGCTGCTGCCGACAAGGCTATAAAGGCACTTGCAGACACCAAGAAGACTAATGTGGATAAGGGTGTTGCTGAGTACAACAAGGCTGTTGATGCTGATAAGAAGAAATTGGCAGACATAGATGCGGATAAGAAGAAGTCTATAGAGACGGCCAAGAAGAAGCGCACAGATGAGGAAGCAAGAGCAGCCAAGATCATGAAGACTGCCGAGGCAGACAAGACAAAGGCTGGTGCAATATTCAGCGAGTCTAAGAAGGCTGAGGAAGAGGCTGATGCTAATCTTAAGAATACCACTGAGATGGAGAGTCAGTCACAGAAGACTCTTGATGAGCTCCAGAAGAAGCTTGAGGAGTCAGAGAAGGCTGTTAAGAATGCAAAGAACAGCAGAAATGATGCAAACACAAAGCTTGCAATACAGAAGGAAGAACTGAAGAAGGCAGAGAAGGTTGAGGAGGAGGCTGCAAAGGCTCTTGAGGCAGCAAAGAAAGCCAAGGAAGAGGTTCAGAAGAAGATTTCAGACAGCGAAGAGTTCATAAAGAAGGTTGCTGATCAGATTACAACTGCTGAGAACGACAACAAGAAGATCAGTGAGGATGTTGCCGCTGCAAAGAAGGAGAATGACTCATTCAAGGCTGCGAAGGCAGAGGCTCAGGAAGCTCTCGACTCAGCTAAGAAGTCTCTTGTTGAGGCTGAGGATCTTCTGGCAAAGGCAGAGGCTGCTGCCGAGGAAGCGGAGCAGGTAGTCGAAGAGGCTAAGATCGCAGAAGAGGTTGAGATCCAGAATGCGGAAGCTGCTGCCAAGGAAAAGACAGATAAGCTTACGGCAGAAGGAAAAGATAGAGAGACCAAGCATGAGGTGTTCCTTGCTGCTGAGGAAGAGAAGTATGCTACGGCAGAGGCAAGTGAGCTCGAGAAGGTTCAGACTGCAGCTATGAAGGCTGAGAAGGAAGCCTCAGATATGAAGACAAAGGCTGAAGCTGATGCTAAGAAGCTTCTCGATGATGCAAAGAAGAAAGAAGAAGAGTTAAAGAACAAGATCGCTGAGCTCAAGACAAAACAGGCTGAGCGCGTTGTTGCAAGAAAAGAGGCTGCTGATCAGGCCAAGACCGAGGCTGAGGAGAAGAAGAAGAAAGATCTCTCAGCAATAGACAAGGCCGAGGCTGATGTCAAGAAACAGCTCGCGGATATAAGAAGCAAGGCTACTGCTGCTGCAAAGGTACTTGAAAAGGCTATAAAGCGTGAGGAAGAGTACAAGAAGCAGGAAGAGCTTCTGAAGGAAGGCAAGGTTGAGGAAGCTGCACAGGTTATCACACAGGATGAAGAAGCAACTATGGCTGCTTCAGTAAGTGAGGCTGTTGCTGCGAGACGTAAATCACTGCCTAAGGAGGCAAAGTACCTCTACAAGTATCTCGGAGTCGAGCCTGCTGGTGCACAGATCGTTAACGTTCTCCAGACTCTCAAGGTAGATCCTAAGAGATCTAAGAATGTTGTTATTCTTGGACAGCACGGATTTGGACTTACCATGGTCGGTGAGGATTTTGCAAAGTTCTATTATGATATGGGAATCTGCAAGTCTGAGGCAAAGGCAAAGGTTAAGGCAAAGGTTATAAACAGCGGTAAGCTTGCAGGAGCAGTTGGCAAGCTCAAGGGCGGATGTCTTATCATTGAGAGTGCAGGACTTATAACACCTGAGAGATTCAAAGAGATGGTTGATATGTGTTCACCTGAGAAGAATGATGTTAAGATCATCCTCACAGGAGAGAAGACAGCTCTCAGCAATATGCTTGCAGCAAATATGACTCAGGCAAGATCGTTCAACAACAGAGTATACTTTGACCAGATCAATGAGAGTGGAATGATCAATGTGGCAGAGTGCTACGCTGATGAGAAGGGCTTCAAGCTTGAGAGCGGAGCAGATACAGCTATAAAGAATGCTTTGATGGCGATGGAGTCAGGAAATATCGACAGACTTCTCGGTGCTATGGATGATGCCATGAAGGCTGCTGAGACCAGAGATCCTATCGATAAGAAGATTCTTAAAAAAGAGATAAAATAAGTTTTGTGACGGATATACCGTTGTAGAATTTTGTTGAAAAAAACAATACCAGTGCTTATAATATCTGTGTTATAGCACTGGTATTATTTTGTTGTGATAAAGGAGAATTTATATGCTTTCAACTGATATTGGAGTAGATTTAGGAACGTCAAATGTATTGATCAGCGTAAGAGGTAAGGGAATTGTTGTAAACCAGCCGTCTGTTGTCGCATATGAAGTATCTACAAAAAAAGTAATAGCAATAGGAACAAAAGCCAAGAAAATGATAGGAAAGACTCCGGAGAATATAGAGGTCGTCAGACCTCTCAATAAGGGAGTTATATCTGATTATACAATAGCGGAGATAATGCTTAAGGCATTTATCAGAAGCGCAATGGAGAAACGTTCGGGAGTTGGAAGACCAAGGATATGCGTGTGTGTTCCAAGCGGTGTTACCGAGGTGCAGAGAAGAGCTGTTGAGGAAGCAGTGTACAAGACCGGTGCCAAGACTGTGTATGTCATGGAGGAACCTTTGGCTGCTGCTGTAGGAGCAAATGTAGATATCTATGAGGCAAAGGGTAATATGGTGGTCGACATAGGCGGTGGAACCACGGATATTGCGGTCGTATCCCTTGGTGGTGCAGTGGAGAGCAGCTCCATAAAATACGCCGGAGATGACTATAATAATGCACTCATCAAGTATGCCAGAAGAAAATACAACCTGCTTATAGGTTATCAGACAGCGGAGAATGCGAAGATTGCTGTTGGCTCAGTCGTAAAGCGTGATGAAGATATTGAGTATGTGATCAAGGGCCGTGATCTTATCAAGGGACTTCCAAAGGCTGTAACAATAACTGCGAATGAAACAGTGGATGCATTTGAGGAGACTACAGAGCATATTCTTGGAGCAATACACAATGTTCTTGAGACTGCACCGCCGGAGCTGGTGGCTGACATTGCGGTATCGGGCATTGTGCTTACCGGAGGAGGAAGTCTTATATACGGAATGGACAGAATAATCAAAGAGCGCACAGGGATAGAGGCATATGTATCGGAAAAAGCACTTGAGGCAGTGGCTCTCGGCGCTGGAATGTCTGTCAACCTCAGCGATAAGAAAGAAGATTAAATGTATGGAAAGAGATTATTTGCCGATCTGCATGGAGGACATGAAGAAGAGAGGGTGGACACAGGCGGACTTTGTGTTTGTCATAGGTGATGCCTATGTTGACCATCCCTCATTTGGCCCTGCAATCATAAGCAGATTGCTTGAGAGATATGGATATAAGGTGTGTATGATTGCCCAGCCTGATTGGAAGAATGACAAGAGCATTGATGTTTTTGGCAGACCAAGACTGGGCTTTTTGGTGTGCGGAGGCAATATGGATTCCATGGTGAACCATTATTCTGTGTCCAAGAAGAGAAGACAGAAGGATGCGTACTCTCCAGGTGGACAGATGGGACTTCGGCCTGATTATGCCACCACGGTATACTGTAATCTGATAAGGAGAACGTACAAGGATGTTCCGATCATAATCGGAGGTATAGAGGCCAGCCTCAGACGTATGGCACACTATGATTATTGGTCTGATAAATTGAAACATTCCATTCTGGTGGATTCATCCGCCGATATACTTTCGTATGGCATGGGCGAGCACAGCATGATAGAGATAGCGGAGGCGCTCGACAGCGGAATAGATGTGAAAGATATCACATTTGTCAGGGGTACATGCTACAGGACAAAGGATATATCCGGTGTGCCCGAGGATTCCATTATACTGCCGGATTATGACAGCCTTTCAAAGGATAGACTGGAATATGCAAGAAGCTTTTATACACAGTATATAAATACAGATCCATACTCGGCTAAAACGCTGGTTGAGGGATACGGAAACAGAGGATATGTTGTTCAGAATCCTCCGGCTTATCCGCTCACCCAGATGGAGATGGACGATGTGTATGATCTGCCATATATGAATAACTACCATCCGATATATGAGGAGGCGGGCGGTATCCCGGCTATATCAGAGATAAAATTCAGCCTGACGAGCAACCGGGGCTGCTTCGGAGGATGCAGCTTCTGCGCACTGACATTTCACCAGGGCAGGATCATACAGACAAGAAGCCACGAGTCACTGATAAAGGAAGCGGAGCGCATGACGCATGATCCTGATTTCAAAGGCTATATACATGATGTCGGAGGGCCGACTGCGAATTTCAGGCATAAATCATGTGCAAAGCAGGATAAATATGGTGTATGCACCAACAAGCAGTGTCTGTTCCCGGAACCGTGCAGGAATCTGAAGGTTGACCACAAGGATTATGTTGAGCTTCTGCGGAAGCTGGAAGCGGTTCCGGGTGTGAAAAAAGTATTTATCAGATCGGGAATACGATTCGATTATGTGATGGCGGACAGCAATGATGAATTCCTGAAAGAGCTTTGCGAGAAGCACATAAGCGGACAGCTCAGAGTTGCGCCGGAGCATGTATCGGATAATGTTCTCAGGATGATGGGCAAGCCACAGAACAGTGTATATGAGAAATTCATTGATAGATACAAAAGGGTAAATGCAAAGACTGGAAAGCAGCAGTATGTTGTTCCGTACCTGATGTCATCACATCCCGGATCTACGCTGAAGGAGGCGGTGGAGCTTGCCGAATATGTAAGGGATATAGGCTATATGCCTGAACAGGTGCAAGATTTCTATCCTACGCCGTCCACGATATCCACATGTATGTACTATACCGGAGTCGATCCTAGAACCATGAAACCGGTATATGTACCTCATAATCCACATGAAAAGGCAATGCAGAAGGCTCTTATGATGTATAGAAAACCGGAGAATTATGATCTGGTCAAAGAGGCGCTCATAAAGGCCGGCAGACAGGATCTTATCGGTTTTGATAAAAAATGTCTGATAGCGCCGAGAAAGATGGACAGGAAAGGTGAACACCAGGGACAACGTTCGTATGGCAAAAATGATAAAAGTAAGAACAATTCAATCAATAATGGTAAAAACAGCAAAAATAATAAAGTTGTTCCACAGAAAAACACAAAATCATCCGGGCAGAAGAATGCTAAAAATGGCAAAAACAGGAATAAAAGGAAATAGCTCCTTCGCGGAGTCGTTCATTTTTGGTTGCGTGGCACATGCTTTTGTGCTAGAATTATGGCAGATTGTGTGAACCTTTAAGGTTTTTTTATATGTAGTCTTATGTCACACTAATATTTTTTTAAATGGAGGATTTGAAAATGGCAAAGAAGATTGTTTTAGCAGGCGCATGTCGTACAGCTATCGGAACAATGGGTGGATCACTCAGCACAACACCAGCAGCAGAGCTTGGTTCAATCGTTATCAAGGAGGCTATCAACAGAGCAGGAGTTCCTGCAGATCAGGTAGACCACGTATACATGGGATGTGTTATCCAGGCTGGTCAGGGACAGAACGTAGCACGTCAGGCTTCAATAAAGGCTGGACTTCCAATCGAGACAACTGCTGTTACAGTTAACGTTGTCTGTGGTTCAGGTCTTAACTGTGTCAACATGGCTGCACAGATGATCGAGGCAGGAGATGCTGATATCGTAGTTGCAGGTGGTATGGAGAATATGTCTATGGCTCCTTACGCTATGATGAAGGGTCGTTTCGGTTACAGAATGAACAATGGTGTACTCGTAGATACAATGGTAAACGATGCTCTCTGGGATGCATTCAATGATTATCACATGATCAAGACAGCTGACAATATCTGTGAGCAGTGGGGTCTTACACGTGAGGAGATTGATGAGTTTGCAGCAAAGAGCCAGCAGAAGGCTGTTGCAGCTCAGGAGTCAGGTGCATTTGATGCTGAGATCGTTCCAGTTATGGTAAAGAAGAAGAAAGAGATGGTTGAGTTCAAGAAGGATGAGGGACCAAGACCTGGTACAACAGTTGAGACACTTTCAAGACTCAGAACAATCAATCCTAACGGATTTGTTACAGCTGGTAACGCTTCAGGTATCAATGATGGTGCTGCAGCTATCGTTGTTATGAGCGAGGAGAAGGCTAAGGAGCTTGGCGTTAAGCCTATGGCTACATGGGTAGCTGGAGCACTTGGCGGAGTTGATCCTTCAATCATGGGTATCGGACCTGTAGCTTCAACCAAGAAGGTTATGGCTAAGACTGGTCTCAAGATTGAGGACTTCGATGTTATCGAGGCAAACGAGGCATTTGCTGCACAGTCAGTAGCAGTTGCTAAGGAACTTGGATTTGATGTTGACAAGCAGGTTAACCCTAACGGTGGTGCTATCGCTCTTGGACATCCAGTTGGAGCTTCAGGATGTCGTATCCTTGTTACACTTCTTCATGAGATGCAGGCAAAGGGTGCTAAGACAGGTCTTGCTACTCTCTGTATCGGTGGTGGAATGGGCTGCTCAACAGTCGTTAAGATCGAGGACTAATTTTAGATAATAAAGGAGATACATCATGGAGTTTGTTACATACGAACAGGATGGATATGTAGGAATTATCACAATCAACCGTCCAAAGGCTTTGAACGCACTCAACAGTGCAGTTCTTGAAGAGCTTGATGCAACATTCAAGGCAGTTGATCTTGATACAACAAGATGTCTTATTCTTACAGGTGCCGGTGAGAAGTCATTTGTTGCCGGAGCTGATATAGGTGAGATGTCAACACTCACAAAGGCAGAGGGAGAGGCCTTCGGTAAGAAGGGTAACGATGTGTTCAGAGCCATTGAGACATTCCCTATCCCAGTCATCGCAGCAGTGAATGGATTCGCTCTTGGCGGCGGATGCGAGATTTCAATGAGCTGTGATATCAGAATCTGCTCAGAGAATGCAATATTCGGTCAGCCAGAGGCTGGTCTTGGAATCACACCTGGTTTTGGCGGAACACAGAGACTTGCACGTCTTGTAGGTGCAGGCATGGCTAAGCAGCTTATCTACACAGCAAGAAACATCAAGGCAGACGAGGCTTACAGAATCGGTCTTGTGAACGCTGTTTATCCACTTGAGGAGCTCCTTCCAGCAGCTAAGAAGATGGCAGCCGGAATCGCAGCAAACGCTCCTATTGCAGTAAGAAACTGCAAGAAGGCTATCAACGATGGCTTACAGGTAGATATGGATCAGGCAATTGTTATTGAAGAGAAGCTTTTTGGTGACTGTTTCGAGACAGAGGATCAGAAGGCAGGAA
The DNA here is from genome assembly GCF_040227395.1 of Coprococcus sp. RTP21428st1_C9_RTP21428_210409. Taxonomy (NCBI): domain Bacteria; kingdom Bacillati; phylum Bacillota; class Clostridia; order Lachnospirales; family Lachnospiraceae; genus Coprococcus; species Coprococcus sp. RTP21428st1_C9_RTP21428_210409. The sequence continues at coordinate 27,113 of NZ_JBEHVV010000007.1, read as the reverse complement.
TGGGCAATTTCCTTGAGAAAGACAAGGAGAAGAAACTTAAGGTTGTTCCTTTCCAGAATAAGTAATAATTAACAGTTCTGATATTAACATTTAGGGTGGGGAATCTGATAAAGGTAAACCATCCTAAATGTGTGATATAAGTATTATGGTAGCATGTTAAACGAAACGTATATGAATTTCTCATGTTTACCGGAAAAAAAGATTTAGGAGGACATAAAAATGAAGGTTGGCGTAATTGGTGCAGGAACCATGGGTCAGGGCATTGCTAAGGCATTTGCTCAGGTTGACGGATACGAGGTTGCACTCTGTGATATCAAGCAGGAGTGGGCTGAAGGCGGTAAGGACAAGATCGCTAAGGGTTATGCAAGACTCGTAGAAAAAGGAAAGATGACACAGGAGAAGGTTGATGGTATTCTTGCCAGCATCACTCCAGGTC